>JBKJOA010000138.1:0-2838 GCA_046593365.1 Limisphaerales bacterium | reverse complement strand
CCGGAATCAATCCAGACATCGAGTGTGTCGTTCGATTTTGAAGCGGGTTCGGCGCTACTCCAATTTGTCGGTTTGACGAGCGACCAGAGTTCGCTAACGGATTTCTCAAACCAAATGTTGGAGCCGTGTTGTTCGATTAAATTCGCGGTGTTGCGAACAATTTTAGCATCAAGAATTCCGTTTCCTTGCGCATCGTAAAATGCGGGAATCGGCACGCCCCAGGTCCGTTGGCGCGAAATGCACCAGTCGGGGCGAGACTTCACTGCGCCTTCGATGCGGCTCTTGCCCCAATCAGGAATCCAGTGGACGTGATTAATTTCTTCGAGCGCGGTGGCGCGAAAAGTTTTTCCGCTCGGAGGGACGCGCTCCGCAAGTCCCTGCTCATTTAAGTTTGGGACTTGCGGAGCGCGTCCCTCCGAAACGATGTGATCGATTTTGATAAACCATTGATTCATCGCGCGGAAGATAACCGGCGTTTTGCTGCGCCAGCAAAATGGATAGCTGTGATGATAATTTTCTTGATGAATTAATGCGTTGCGCACACGCAATTCGTGTAGCACAGCGACATTCGCATCGCTCTTGCCGTGCTTTTCCAGAATGGATTTGCCGACGATCTCGGTGGGCATTTGTTGTTCGACGGGTAAATCGTTGGTCAGCGCGAGACAACCGTCGTCATCGACGGGCGAATAAATTGGGAGATTATTTTGGCGACCGACATTGTAATCGTCCAACCCGTGGCCGGGCGCGATGTGAACGAAACCCGTTCCCGTGCTGCTCTCAATAAAATTATCGCCGACGTAAAGTTTTCCAGTGCGATTGCAAAAGGGATGTTGGTATTCCAAGTCTTTCAAGTCTTCCGCATACAAGCTGCGAACGATTTCGTAAGTCTGCCACCCGCACTTTTCCGCAATGGCCGGAAGCATTAGCGTGGAAACGATGTAGGCTTCGTCGCCGGTGCGAACGAGCGAATAGCTGAAGGTGGAATTATATGCGACGGCTAGATTTGCCGGAAGCGTCCACGGCGTCGTGGTCCAAATGACGATGTTTGTGTTCGGGCGACCGACGATGGGAAATTTGACGTAAACACTTTGGCTAACGTGATCCTGATATTCGACTTCCGCTTCGGCGAGCGCGGTGCGGGCGGGAATACTCCAGTAAACCGGTTTTTTTCCGCGATAAACAAAACCTTTCTCAACGATGTCGGCGAAGAGGCGAAGTTCGTCCGCCTCGTATTCTTTGTTCAGTGTGAGATACGGGTTTTCCCAATCGCCGAGAATTCCGAGGCGTTTGAATTGTGTGCGTTGAAGGTCAATAAATTTTCGCGCGTAACTTTCGCAGGCTTTGCGAATGGTCGCGGCATCAGCGCTCGTGTCGCCCGCTTTGCGCATTTCCTGCGAAACTTTAAATTCAATCGGCAAGCCGTGACAATCCCATCCCGGCACATACGGCGCGTTGAAGCCTCGCAACGTTTTGTATTTGATGATGATGTCTTTGAGAATTTTGTTGAGCGCAGTGCCAATGTGGACGTCGCCATTAGCGAAGGGCGGACCGTCGTGCAGCACAAATTTTTCCGCATCCTTGCGCGCGTCCTGAATTTTGCCGTAGAGATTTTCCTTCTCCCATTTTTCCAAACGTTGCGGTTCGCGTACGACGAGATCAGCTTTCATCGGAAAGTCGGTGCGCGGCAAATTCAATGTGTTCTTGTAGTCCATTAATTTTAAGGAGGCAAACCGTACCAGCGCCAGGATTGAGTGTCAAACGACGTACCCATTTCCAAAACTGATTGCGGGGGAGCGCCGGTTTGCAACCGGCTTTCAGGGTTCCAGTCGAAGGCCGGTTGCAAACTGGCGTTCCTTTTCGCGTCACGGTCTTTGGGCAAACTCTTCGACGACTATTCAACTTTCGTTACACGGAGCAAGTGATAGTTTCGCGCGATGCGAATCATTGGTTATCTGGAAGACGAACAGGCCGCACGCCACTTCGGCGATTTTCTTTACGTGAACGGCATGCGCACTACGGTTGAGCGCGATCAACAAAAATGGGTTGTTTGGGTGCATGATGATGATCATTTACAGCAGGCGGGCGTGTGGCTGGAGAAATTTCGCGTTAACCCTGCTTCACCGGAATTTGCCGTCGCCGCCAATGCGGACGAGAAACGGGAAGAGGAGGAAAAAGATTTAGCGAAGTTTCAAAAAAAAATGCAGAAGGGGCGTGATATTGTGCGCAAGGTTGGTTTCTACGGAGTTGGCCAACTGACGATCGCGCTGATGGCGATCAGCATCGCGGTCGCTGTTTTCTCGAGGCTTGGCGGCAACACCAGCAGCATCATGGGATTATTCATCACGAAGTGGGAAATCAGCGGCGGTTACATCCAATGGGAAAAGGGCTTGCAGGAAATCCGCGGCGGCCAGGTCTGGCGAATTTTCACGCCGATGTTCATCCATTTCGGAATTATGCACATTGTTTTTAACATGCTTTGGCTGCGCGATCTGGGCAGCATGATCGAAGCCCGCGAAGGTAGTTGGAGATTGCTCCTCCTCGTTCTGCTTACAGCAGCAGGTTCCAACCTCGCGCAATATCTCATCAGCATCCCATCCTTTCCCACAATGTCCGGAGGCAGACCCAATTTTGGCGGAATGTCCGGCGTGGTTTATGGATTGTTGGGATACATGTGGATGCGCGGAAAATTGGATCCGGCGTCAGGCCTTTTTTTGCACAAATCGACGGTGACAATGATGCTCATTTGGTTGGTGGTTTGTTTTACGGGTTTGCTGGGACCCATTGCCAATCTCGCCCATCTCTTCGGACTGTTAATTGGAATGGGCGCAGGATTTTTCT
>JBKJOA010000519.1:0-5158 GCA_046593365.1 Limisphaerales bacterium | reverse complement strand
CTTTCATTTTGAATTTAATCTCGAACACCGTGATCATTTTCTCGTGCGCCTGACGCAATTCTCAGATGAACAACGCAAAGTGATTATTGATTTTCTGCGCCACATGGAAAGCAAAGGCGCCGGTTCGTCCGAGGACGCCATTTCGCTGTTGGGAGAGCGGCCTTGATTCGCAAAAGCGGATCAGCTTAACAGGATTCTCGTGCACCTGCTGATCTGGAATCGCAGACGTTTTTTAACAACCAACACAGCAAAAAAGTTCCGAAACGCGAAGATGTTTCAAGCTGGTTTGTTCTCATGGATATTGACGATCCCGTTAGCTACGTCGGGAAACATTAAGGATTCCATCTAATCTTAAAGAAATTTTGCCAGGGGTTTCTGCGGTGAGCCGACTATGCATCTTGAGCCTCGGCAATTTTTTTCAAGTAATCATAAGAAAAGATTCCTGATCCATGCCCGTCTGCCCACACCGGCTGGATCGCGTAACCTCCCACCGTTCCAATACTCCGTAGTTGAAATGCCCCGGCTGAATAGGGCTTGTCTGGGTTTTTGTATAAGTTGCCCATTACATCCACTTCGCCCTTGCAACCGGCGCAAGGACAATACCGTCGTAAATTTTCCAGCCTTATAAAAGTTTCAGTTCCGTCAGCCCACTTGATCGCAAGCTCATCGCCAATTTGTTGAATGTCGTACGGACGCACGATTGCATTCTATGCGCGGAATTCAGTTTGGCGCGAAAATTATATCAACCGTCCGAGCATAAGTTAGACATAACTAACTTTTTGTGTTGACACAAAATTTGATTGTTTTACCTTGCTGTGGCCTAAAAACGAATCGATATGAAAATCGCCGGTTTAATTGTTTCAACTTCAATATTTTTGCTCGTCGGGTGCTCTCCTTCGAATGAGACGGGGACTGGCAAACAGATCCGAGTTACAGCGACAACTTCGATGGTTGCAGACCTTGCAAAAAGCGTTGGTGGCGACCGTGTTGTTGTGCAGGGATTGATGGGAGCGGGCGTTGACCCGCATCTTTACAAAGCGACGGCGTCGGATGTTTCCAAGTTGCAGCAGGCGGATGTGATTTTTTATTCCGGTCTGATGTTGGAAGGCAAGATGCAGGAACTTTTCGACAAATTGAAAAATCAGAAAAAGGTTTTCGCCGTGACCGACGCCATTCCGCGCGAGAAATTAACGAAGCCCGCTGAATTCAAAGGACATTACGATCCGCACGTCTGGTTTGAAGTGCCCCTCTGGGAAATGTGCGTGGAAACTGTCGTGCAAGGTCTGAGCGAAACCGATGCGGCTGGCAAAGCGGAATATCAAAAACGCGGCGCGGAGTTGCGGATGAAAATGAAAGAATTGCATCAATGGGCGGAAAAGAAAACCAGCGAACTGCCGAGTGAGAAACGCATTCTGATCACCAGCCATGACGCTTTTAATTATTTCGGACGATCCCATGGATTTCAAGTTGTGGGGTTGCAGGGCGTTTCCACTGCTGACGAAGCGGGTCTGGCCGATATGGCGAAGATGGTTGATTTTATTAAAGAGAAAAAAATTAAAGCCGTGTTTGTTGAGTCGAGCGTTCCACACAACACCATCGAACGAATCAGCAAGGATTCCGGAGCGCGCATTGGTGGCGAACTGTTTTCCGACGCAATGGGCACACCCGGCCAAATGGAAAATGGTTACGACCTCGGAACCTACGAAGGAATGATCAAGCACAATGCGAACACAGTCGTGAACGCGTTGAAATAACTTCGACTTCTAAAAATTAATATGAAAACCAAAATTCTTTCAACCGTCTTGCTTGCCGTCAGCATTTCCAGCGTCTCGGCCAATGAAGCCGCCGAACCGCAGGCCGACAAAAGCCAATATACGATTTGGAATCCAACGCCACGCGAGTTGATGCGCGAGATGAGCACGGATCGACCCGACAAAACGGAAAGCGCTTACACCGTTGATGCCGGACATTTTCAAATCGAGGCGGATGTTCTCAGCTACGCCAAGGATCGGCATAATGATTCCAACGAGCGCGTCGAAGGTTGGAGTTTTTTCAACGCGAACTTGAAAGTCGGCCTCTGCAATAACAGCGATCTCCAAGTCGTTGTGCCGACTTACAGCACTGTGCGCACCCGCAGCGCTGGAGCCACCGAGAGAAATTCCGGCTTCGGTGATCTCGTCACTCGCTTGAAAATTAATTTCTGGGGCAACGACGGTGGCACGACTGCTTTCGCCGCGATGCCATACGTGAAATTTCCAACCGCGCAGGACGATCTTGGCAATGGCGCGTTTGAAGGCGGAATTATTTTCCCGCTCGCAGTGGCACTTCCGCATGAGTGGGGCATGGGCGTGATGACTCAATTTGATTTCGCGGAAGACGGCGACGGCAGTGGCTATCATCCTGAGTTCATCAACACCATCACGTTGAGCCACGACATCGTTGGCAATCTCGCCGGGTATGTGGAATTTTTCAGCCTTATGAGCACTGACCGCGATTCCGATTGGATCGGCACATTTGATTTAGGACTGACTTACGCGCTGACCGAGGACATTCAACTCGATACCGGCGTGAATATTGGCGTGACTCGCTCTGCCGACGATGTGAATCCGTTTCTCGGAATTTCCTGGCGCTTCTAATATGCAACTGCCCACCAATCCAACTGCGGATAAAATTCAAGCGACAGATTCCGATGTGCCGCTGGAAATTCACGACTTGACCGTGGCCTACCACAAGAAACCCGTCTTGTGGGGCATTGATATCGCCGTGCCAAAAGGAAAACTTGTCGGCATCGTCGGACCGAATGGAGCAGGCAAATCCACTCTCATCAAAGCCGTCATGGGAATTCTCCCCGTCAGCAGCGGCTGGGTGAAAATTTTCGGCAAATCTTACAAAAAAAATCTCACGCGCGTGGGTTACGTTCCACAACGCGAATCGGTGGATTGGGATTTTCCGGTGAGCGTGATGGATGTCGTCCTCATGGGGCGCTATGGGCACCTCGGTTTGATGAGACGTCCCAGCAAACACGATCGCGATGTTGCCGGCGAATGTTTGGAAAAAGTTAAAATGCTTCCGTATGCGAACCGCCAAATTTCCAATTTGAGCGGCGGTCAGCAGCAACGCGTTTTTCTCGCGCGCGCCCTGGCGCAGGAAAGCGATTTGTATTTCATGGACGAACCGTTTGCGGGAGTCGATGCCGCAACCGAATCCGCCATCATCGAGCTGTTGCATGAATTAAAAGAAAAAGGGAAAACTTTATTGGTCGTCCATCATGATTTGCCAACCGCGCGAAATTATTTCGACATGCTGTTGCTCTTGAACATGCGCGTGGTCGCCTTCGGCCCGACCGAAGAAGTTTTTACCTACGACTTGTTGCAAAAAACCTACGGGGGGCGACTGACAATTCTTTCCGAAGTTGCCGAAGCCGTACGACAAAAAGGGTAGCACCTGCCTTTGGCGGGTACGAATCACGCAGACGAAGATTTTAACCAGGGATGAACACAAATAAGAAAAATACGCGGTTTGAAGGGAGCGCCGGTTTCAAACCGGCGCTCCGAAGACGCACCCGCCAGTGGCAGGTGCTACCGAGCGCTTTGTTTTTATTCGCACTGTTCGCTGTTAATCTTTCCTGTCACGCGGCGCGAATTGGCGACCTTTCCGAATCGAACATGGGTGAACAGGCCTTGCGCTTTTTTACACTGCAAGATCCCTCAGTTCGCTACGCGCTGATCGGTTCAATTCTTCTCGGTATCACATGCGGCTTACTCGGCAGTTTTATTGTCGTGCGGAAAATGGCGTTGGTTGGCGATGCGCTTTCGCACGCCGTTTTGCCCGGCGTCGCGCTCGGCTTTCTTTGGAACATGAGCAAAGATCCGCTCACGATTTTCATCGGCGCGACGATTGCCGGTTTGTTAGGAACCGCCACCGTCGCCGCCATCAAACAAACCACGCGTCTGAAAGAAGATACCGTGCTCGGAATGGTGCTGGCTGGTTTCTTTTCCATCGGAATTTGTTTAGTGACAATGATCCAACATTTGCCAACGGGAAATAAAAGCGGCGTGGATAAATTTCTTTTCGGCCAGGCTGCGGCCATCAGCGCAGAAGATGTGAAGTTGATGGGAATTATCGCTGCGCTTTCCATTGTGGCGATTGCACTCTTCTACAAAGAATTTCTTGTCACCAGTTTTGATTCCGGATTCGCCCGCGCCGTTGGTTTTCCAATTCGATTAATCCATCACGCGTTGATGTTGCTGCTCGCGTTTGCAGTCGTGATCGCATTGCAAGCCGTCGGCGTAGTTTTGGTTTCGGCCATGTTAATCACGCCCGCCGCCGCCGCCTATTTGTTGACCGATCGAATGCATCGAATGCTTTTGCTCGCAGCAGTTTTTGGAATGTTCGCCGGAACCATCGGTGCGTTTGCTTCTTTTCTTGGACCCAGTTTGCCGACCGGCCCGTTCATGGTGCTCGGAGCCAGTGCGGTTTTCGGTCTCGCTTTTTTGTTTGGGCCAAAACACGGCGTGGTCATGCGTTGGTGGAACCATCGCTCCCGCGCGCAACGGATTCAAAATGAGAATACGCTTAAATCCATTTATCACGTTCTCGAAGGCCGCGAGTTTCATGGTGAAGGCGTTTCGTTGCGCGAGTTGGCTGAGCGCCGCCGCGAGACGATTGATGAAGCGAAACTCCAGGCGAATTCGCTGCGCCGCCGTGGCCTCGCCACGTTGCACGAGGATGGAAATTTGATTTTTGTCACACCGTCTGGCTGGCAAAGAGCTTGCACGATGGTACGCAATCACCGGCTCTGGGAACTTTATTTGACGAGCGAAGCCGAAGTTGCCGCAGATCACGTTCATGATGATGCGGAGAAAATCGAGCATGTTCTCGGAGAAGATGTTGTGCGCGAATTGGAGCGTCGTCTGGAATACGCCACCAAAGATCCGCATGGCCGCTCAATCCCGAGTCTTTCCGACATGCAACGAGGAATGGCCCGAGACCGCCACGGCACTGTTATGGGTTACGGAAAAAATAATTAAAAGGTGACGATGAACAGTTTGATCCCTGATTTTAGTTTGCAGCAGTTTTTTCTCGCGCCGTGGTCGAACGGCTCGGCGTTAAGCAGCATGTGGATCGCGCTCATGGGATTTTTTGTTACGACCGCCTG
>JBKJOA010000095.1:0-3264 GCA_046593365.1 Limisphaerales bacterium | reverse complement strand
GCGGGCATCTCCGAATGGAATTTTGCGACCCACTCCCAGCTGACCCTCCCGCCATTGTCGGAGTTTGCGGTGAGTGCAGATGGAAAAGGAGTGACGGTTGTTTCGTGCGGGTTTAAGCGCCGACCGCTCTACGCTCCGTTAAAACAGCGCGACTTAAGAATCGGCAATTTTATTTATTTGAAATTGGCCAACCCTCTTTCCCCCGGACAAACAGTGGCCGTAAGCAACCCGAGCGGTTCTTTGTGGAATAGTTCCACCCAGTTTCAAGCTGTTGTTGATCCAAATCGTCTCAGCCCGGTGATTCATGTAAATCAGCAAGGCTACCTCCCGAATTCGACCAAAAAAGCAATGCTCGGATTTTATCTGGGAAGCCTGGGCGAACTGGATCTGGGCCAAAGTGTTTCGTTTTCGCTCGTCGAGGAAATTACGCGGCAAGTCGTTTTCCAAGGCACATGCAAGGTCCGAGCTGATGTGGGTTACACCTATGCTCCCCTGCCATATCAAAAAGTGTTGGAGGCTGATTTCAGTTCCTACACCACTCCCGGAAAATTCAGATTGTTGGTTCCGGGTTTGGGAGTTTCCTTCCCCTTTGCCATTAATGAAGGAGTGGCAGCGGCATTTGCCCGGACATATGCACTCGGAATTTATCATCAACGATGTGGAACCGATAACAGCTTGCCTTTCACCCGCCATGTCCACGGGCCGTGTCATACAGCTCCGGCGGAAGTTCCGAACGAAAGCTTTCAAGCGGTGAACAACGAGTTAGCGAGGTTCAACTCGGACGGACAAAATCCAAACCAGACCGCACCGCTTCTGACGAATCTCAACGCAAGTCTTTATCCGTTTCAAAACGGCGGACCGGTCGATGTGAGCGGAGGACATCACGATGCAGGCGACTATAGTAAATATACGATCAACTCGGCTGCCTTCATTCATTCATTGGTGTTCGCCGTGGACAACTTTCCGGGCGTGGCGACGCTCGACAATCTTGGCCTTCCGGAAGGCGGCGATGGTATCAGCGATGTGTTGCAGGAAGCCAAGATGGAGGCGGATTTTCTGGCTAAAATGCAAGACAGTGACGGCGGATTTTATTTTCTCGTTTATCCGCGTGACCGCGAATACGAGGCGGATGTTCTGCCAGACCAGGGAGATCCGCAGGTAGTCTTTCCAAAAAACACTGCCGCGACGGCGGCAGCGGTGGCGGCTTTGGCTCAAATCGCGTCGTCGCCTGCTTTCAAAAATGCCTATCCGTGGGAGGCATCCAATTATTTGGATAAAGCGTTGCGCGGATGGGATTTTCTGCAAAATGCGTTCGCCGCTTTCGGGCGCGAGGGTTCGTATCAAAAACTGACTCATTATGGCGATAGATTCATGCACAAAGATGAACTAGCCTGGGCCGCGACGGAGTTGTTTCTCGCCACTGGAGATCCGAGGTTTCATTCCGACCTGGTTGCACATTTTGATCCATCGGATCCAAATATAAAATTATGGGGTTGGTGGAAAATGGTAGAGGGCTATGGTTGCGCGATCCGGAGTTACGCATTCGCTGCTCGTTCCGGCCGGCTCGATCTGAGCAGCCTGGATCCGTTTATCCTTTCCAAATGCGAGGCTGAAATACTTTCCGCCGCCGCCGATCAGGTTAAGTATGCGAACGCCAATGCGTATGCCAGCAGCTATCCTATTCCGAGCAAATCGTTTGTCACAGCGGGTTGGTTTTTTTCTGTTAATCAGGCTTTTGATGTGGTGGTAGCACAGCAACTCCAAGCCAAAAAAGAATATCTGGATTGTATGGTGGGGAACGTCAATTTCGAGGCCGGCTGCAATCCGCTCAATCAAAGTTTCCTGACGGGAATCGGCTACCAGCAACAGCGGGAAATTGTGCATCAATATGCGCAAAATGACCGCAGGATTCTGCCGCCCAGCGGCCTGCCACTAGGCAATTTGCAGACGGGTTTCCCCCTGGTCCCGAATTATGCCAGCGAACTGCGGGAATTATGTTTTCCAGCGGATCGTCCCGACAATGCTCCCTATGCACCCTATGATCGGTGGGGCGACACATTCAATACCGCGACGGAATTCGTCAATGTCCAACAAGCTTGCAGCCTCGGTGTGACGGCATTTCTGATGGCGCAGACCTCTTTGCAGACTCAGGTGTGGCAATCGGTCGCCGGACAGGTGGAGGGGATTTCCGTTAACCCGCGCCAGGGGAAATCCAATACAGTCTCAGTGGTTTCGGATTCGTTGGATTTATCCGACGCGCAAATAGTATGGGAAGCCAGCGATCAAGAGCCAGCCATTGGCCCTCTATTTACGTTCGCTCCTCAAACGGTCGGGTCGCAATGGGTCGAAGCAGAAGCAACCCTGGTGGACGGACGCAAAGTCTTTGCCTCATCCGATTTTATTTCCGCGATCTCGTTAGCCACGCCCCCTAACAGTTACCGATTCGCGCCCGTTGAACCTGTAGCAGAGCAATCTGCAGTTTACCATTTCGATGGGAATTACCAAAGCATGACCGACGAGATCACTCCTGCGGGGAACGCGCAGATGGATGATCAAAATGTGGCATGGATGACTAGTTGGTCAGGAGCGGCCTTGCGCGTTTTTAACCTCGATGACGAAGTGAGAGGCACGGTACAGGTTCCCTACGATCCTGCGACGCAAGCCATCATGGTGGAAGCCATGTTTTACGTGAAAGCATTCAAAGGCGCCAACCGGAAAAATGCCACTATTATTTCCTTGTCTAAAAATTGGAACGCAACTTTGGAACTGGTCGAAGATGCTTACGGCGGACTGTTCTTCCGAGGCGGCACCTCTTTTGAATATCGACCTCCAGTGGCGGCACCTCCCTTAAGCAGAAACCAGTGGCACCATCTTCGTATCGCGCTGGATCGACGCGGCTACATCATAAGAGTCGATGGAAGACTGATAGGCACTTTTCCCAGTGACGATGCTGCGAAATGGGGAGGCACTGGTGGAATGACGGTCTCTGCGGGTAATATTGATGGATGGATCGACGAGTTAACTGTAAGAACGATGCGCACCTTGCAGTTGGACAAGCCGCGTAAAACGGCCACCGGTTTCACTGCTCAGGTTTCAGGAAACGCGGGCCAACAATTTGTTTTGGAAACGTCAAACGATCTTGCCGCCTGGGCTTCCCTGAGCACCAATACTCTTTCTTCAACTTTTGTGGATATTGCAGATATTTCTCCTGCTCCGAAACGCTTTTATCGCGCTCGAAATCTTTCCTCGCAATTCGAATACTAG
>JBKJOA010000418.1:0-2616 GCA_046593365.1 Limisphaerales bacterium | reverse complement strand
AAGCAGATTGAAGCGGATGCCGCCGCCGGTCGTTTGGATCAAGATTCAGGAGGTCGAAGGGGACATCGCCGCCGGTCGGGTTAAGCCTTTGGATGAAATCATTGACCACTCCTAAATTCTGGCAGGCGTATGCTGATTTGGCGCCGGAAGTTAAACTGGCCGCGCGCAATCAATACCGTCTCTTGAAAGACCATCCGCGTCATCCCTCGCTGCAATTGAAAAAAAATAGGGCCATTTTGGTCGGCCAGGATCACCGAAGATTACCGCTCGCTCGCGCTGCTGCGAAATGACATTTATCATTGGTTCTGGATTGGCACTCACGCGATCTACGAACGAATCTTGAAAGGTCGCTAAAATTATTCTAAAAGACGTAATTCCTAGGACTGGTTGACACGAATCGGCGGCGGCAAAGACCAGCCTTTTTCTACGCTGCCAAACAATCATTAAAAAACTTGAGCGCGCCAAACACCAGTATTCCGTCCGAAGTGAACGATGCGAAAAATATTCTTCCGGCGTCACGTCTCTCTCACCTCTCGCCGCAACAATGGAAATCAGGAATTGCCGCGTGGCTCGGCTGGCTTTTCGACGGACTCGACATGCATCTTTACACGCTCGTGGCTGCGTCGTTTGTCGCGCAATTGATGTTGATCGAAAGTCCCGCTGATCCGATCGTGCGAGAAAAAAGTTCGTGGATTCAAGCGTCGTTTCTTATCGGTTGGGCGGTGGGCGGCGGTTTCTTCGGAAGAATTGGAGACAAACTCGGCCGCAGCCGTGCGCTCAGTCTGACCATTTTGACTTACGCACTTTTCACCGGCCTTTCCTTTTTCGTGACGTCATGGTGGCAACTTTTGATTTGCCGGTTTCTCGCCGCGCTCGGCATCGGCGGCGAATGGGCGGTGGGCGCGAGTCTGCTTTCCGAAACGTGGCCAAAGAAATGGCGTCCATGGATCGCTGCCGTTTTGCAAACCGGAGTGAATCTTGGTGTGCTGCTGGCGTGCGTCGCCGCTTATGCTTTGGCGAACCGGCCTGAGCGTTACGTCTTTCTAGTGGGAGTGCTTCCCGCTTTGATGGTTTTTTGGATTCGAAAAAATGTGCCGGAAACGGACGAATGGCGCGCAGCCAAATCCAACTCCAAATCGGAGCGAGAGCCGGGCGTGGCGGATTTATTTCGCGGAGATATTCGGCGCACTACTTTGATGACGATTGCCGTTTGCGCTCTGACCTTGACCGGTTGGTGGGCGTTCATGTTCTGGCACCCGCAACATTTGCGAAATCTCCCCGAACTCGCGGGTTGGACCGAAGCCGCAAAACGTCAGCTTGTCACGAAAGCGTTTTTCGCCGTGGTCGCCGTGTCGATTGCCGGAAATTTTTTTGCGGCCTGTCTCGCCAAATTTCTCGGCTATCGCAGAACTATTCTTTTGATGTGCCTCGGATTTTTTCTGGCGTTTTACGGAACGTATTCCGTTCCGCGCCATTACGAATCGCTTCTGTTCTGGCTGCCCATCATCGGATTTTTCTCAGGCATGTTCGGATTATTTACAATGTATATGCCGCCGCTGTTTCCGACGTTGCTGCGAACGACGGGCGCAGGATTCTGTTACAACATCGGTCGCATCGCCGCCGCCTGCGGCACGGTTTTGTTCTTGAAAATCAAAGTGGATTTTCAAACGACCCTCATGGCGATTGGTTTTTTATTTTTGGCAGCAGCGGCGGTCTGTTTGTTTTTGCCGGAATTATCCAAAGAAGAAAGTGGTCGGAGATGATTTTTCCACTGCTTAAATAGAAAAATAATTTTGAGAAAGACTAACCCACGATGAGTCCGGGCCGCTTGCAAAACAAACGCATTCTCATCTCCGCCGCAGGACAAGGCATTGGTCGCGCCAGTGCGCTCGCTTGCGCCCGAGAGGGCGCGCAGGTGATTGCCACTGACATTAACGCTGGATTACTCGCCAGTCTCGCGGATGAAATGCAGAGTATTCAAACGCAGGTTTTAGACGTGCGCGATGCAAAGGCAATTTCAGCGTTGGCTCAGCGCTTGGAAGCGTTGGATGTATTGTTCAATTGCGTCGGCATGGTGCCCAACGGTTCGGTGTTGGAGTGTAGCGAGTCAGATTGGGATCTGGCGTTCGACGTGAATGTCAAAAGCATGTATCGCATGGTGAAAGCTTTTTTGCCCGCCATGTTGGAACGAGCCAAAACCACCAAAGGCGTTTCCATCATCAACATGGCTTCGATGGTTTCCTCGATTAAAGGCTTTCCAAATCGTTTTGCCTACGGCACCACCAAAGCCGCCGTGATTGGCCTGACGAAAGCCATTGCCGCTGATTACGTGAAAGTGGGATTGCGCTGCAACGCGCTGTGCCCCGGGACAGTGGATACGCCCTCGTTGCGTCAGCGTATTGCCTCGGCACCCGACCCAGTGGAGGCGGAGAAAAATTTCCTCGCCCGACAACCGATGGGTCGTTTTGCCACCGCCGAAGAAATTGCTCCTATGTTGGTGTATCTGGCGAGCGATGAATCACGCATGGTGACCGGGCAAACGTTGATAGTCGATGGCGGCGTGACGATTTGAAGTCCCCTCCCCTTTGCCGTCCTATACCACTTTCTGCCACTTAC
>JBKJOA010000374.1:0-7511 GCA_046593365.1 Limisphaerales bacterium | reverse complement strand
CGCATCGCGGTGGTTGCATTGTTTGTGTCTGTCTCCAGCGCGTTTGCCCAAACCGTCGGAGTCACAGCGGCGCAATACCAACAAAACATCAGACCATTGTTGAAAGAGTATTGCCTCAAATGCCATTCGACCGAGAAACACAAGGGCGATCTTGACCTGGAACGATTCACGTCCTTGAGCGAAGTCTTCAAGCATCCCAAGGATTGGGAACGCGTGGTCGAGCAAATTTCGCTTGGCGAAATGCCGCCGAAAGAAAAGCCCCAGCCGACAAGCGACGAGCGGGAACGATTGCTCGCCTGGGTAAACCGTGCGCTGGATAAGGCCGCGCAGGCGCACGCGGGCGACCCTGGCCCGGTCGTGTTGCGGCGGTTGAACAATGCAGAATACACTTACACGGTGCGCGACCTCACGGGAGTCGCGTCACTCGACCCAGCGAAGGAGTTCCCGGTGGACAGTGCCGCCGGTGAAGGCTTCATGAACGTGGGCAATTCGCTGGTGATGTCGCCGTCGCTCATCACCAAATATCTCGACGCCGGCAAGGACATCGCCAGCCATGCGGTGTTGTTGCCGGACGGAATAAGCTTTTCACCCAGCACCTCACAGCGTGACTGGACGGAGGAAAAGCTCGCGGCCATCCGCGCGTTTTACAGCAGATTCACGGAAAATGGCGGCGGCACGGCGGTCAATTTGCAGGGGATAAAGTTCGACACCAAAGACGGCGGGGTCTTGCCGCTGCAAAAATATCTCGAGGCTACGCTATCCGGGCGCGACGTGCTAAAGTCCAGGAAGAAGACCATCGCGCAGGTGGCGCGTGAGCAAGGACTGAACGCAAAGTATCTCGCCACGTTGTGGAGCGCACTGAACAACTCGAATCCTTCGCTCGTGCTCGATCCCATCCGAGCGCAGTGGCGCGCTGCTAAGCCGGGTGAGACCGGGGCGCTGTTACAACCCATCAGCCAATGGCAGCAATCATTGTGGCGATTCACGACGGTCGGGCACATCGGCAAACGAGACGGCCCGAAGGCCTGGCAGGTTCCGGTGATCCCTCTCGCGAACGCCCGCGAACTGCGGATGAAGGTACTCGCACCACCGACCGGCGGAGAGGTCTCACTTTACCTGACGACCTCCGATGCCGGTGATGGCAATGAGGGCGATTTCGCGGTTTGGGAGAATCCCCGATTGGTCGCGCCCGGCCGACCGGACCTGGCTTTGCGGGATGTGCGGGCGGTGGTCAGTGCGGTGGCGGCGCAACGGGAGAAAGTTTTTTCTGGCGCGGCCAATTGCCTGGCGGCGGCGGCGGAGGTCAGCGGGTCGCCCGATGAAAAAATCCTGGCCCAATTGGCGCAGAAGCACGGCGTCGAACCGACGGTGCTGACGGCTTGGCTGAATTGCCTGGGCATCGGCGTGGGCGAGGCGCGCATTGAATCACACCTGACGCAAAAGCTGGAGAAAGCGGAAAGCTACGATTTCATCAAAGGCTGGACGGGCGCAGATGCCTTGAGTGTGATCGCCAACTCGTCCGACCAACACGTCCGCGTGCCAGGCAACATGAAGCCGCACGGCGTCGCCGTCCATCCTTCGCCGACACTCCGCGTGATCGTCGGCTGGCGCAGTCCGGTGTCCGCCACGCTGCGAGTGGATGGCGCGGTGCAACACGCGCATCCCGAATGTGGCAACGGCGTGACGTGGGCTTTGGAATTGCGGCGCGGGAACACCCGTCAACAACTCGCCGTCGGGACGGCTCAGGGTGCGACGGAAGTTAAGTTCGGCCCGTTCGAGAATCTCGCCGTGCAGCCAGGTGATGTGATCTCCGTGATCATCGGGCCGCGCGACGGCAATCACTCCTGCGACCTCACGGCGGTGGATCTCAATCTCACTGACGGCACCCGCGCTTGGAATCTTGCGAACGATGTCTCCCCAAACATTCTGGTCGGCAATCCGCACGCCGACAACCAGGGCAACGCTGGCGTATGGCATTTCTATAGCGAGCCGGACAAAGGCGACGCGGGGTCAGTGCTGCCGTCAGGTTCGTTGCTCGCAAAATGGCAATCCACCACGAACGTTGCGGAGAAGCAGCGCATCGCCGGCGAAGTGCAGAAGCTCTTGCTCGGCGTCGCTGCCGGGCTGGCGAAGGATTCACCGGATGCGTTGCTTTATCGCCAGCTTACTTCGCTCAACGGCCCGCTGCTCAATTCAATTCTTCGTAGCAGCGGACGTGAAAAGGCTTTAACTGAAACGAAAAAAGATCAGAGCCTCGTTAAATGGGGACTCGACCCTGCGCTCTTCGGCAAGCACCCGAGCGGCGCGAAGCTCGGCGAGACGAGCCTTTGCGTCCGCGCTCCGTCCCTGATCGAGATTCGGTTGCCTTCTGACTTGGTGGAAGGCTGCGAGTTCGTGGCCACGGGTGCATTGGAGTCGGAGACTGGCGCGGAAGGAAGCGTGCAGATGCAAATTCTTACCACGAAACCCGTCGGCACGGTCGGACTTGTTGCGGGCGCGTCCAAGGAACAAGGCGGCAAAAGCACCTGGTCTGATGGGGAGCGCCCGATTGTATCCGACTCACCGATCATCGTGAAGGACGGCAGCGCAGCGCGGAAGCGCATTGAGGCCGCGCTGGATGAGTTCCGCCAATTGTTTCCCGCCGCGTTGTGCTACACGAAGATCGTGCCGGTGGATGAGGTCGTGACGCTCACTCTCTACTACCGCGAAGACGACCATTTGCGCCGACTGATGCTGACCGACACACAGGCGGCCGAACTCGACCGGCTCTGGGCTGAGCTGCATTATGTCAGCCAGGACCCGCTGAAGCTTGTGGACGCCTTCGAGCAACTCTGGCAATTCGCCACGCAGGACGCCGACCCGAGCGCATTCACGCCGATGCGCGAGCCGATCAAGCAGCGCGCTGAAGAATTCAAGAAGCTTCTCGTGGAGACGCAACCGGCGCACCTCGACGCCGTGCTGAAGTTCGCCGACGGCGCTTACCGTCGTCCCTTGACAGACGGTGAGAAGGAGCAATTGCGCGAGCTGTATCACAAGTTGCGTACGGAGGAACTGCCGCACGATGAAGCCATCCGGCTGACACTCGCTCGCGTATTCGTGTCGCCCGCGTTCTTGTATCGATTGGAAAAGGCCGCGCCGGGGACGGGGCCGAGGCCGGTCTCGGACTGGGAACTGGCAAATCGATTGAGTTATTTCCTGTGGTCTTCGCTGCCCGACGCGGAATTGCGCGCGGTCGCGGCAGCGGGAAAACTTCACAACCCGAACGTACTGGTGGCCCAAGCCCGACGCATGTTGCCCGATCCCCGGGTGCGCCGACTGGCCATCGAGTTCGCCTGCGCGTGGCTGCATATCCACGACTTCGAGTCGCTCGATGAAAAGAGCGAGCGGCATTTCCCGACCTTTGTCAGTCTGCGCGGCCCGATGTATGAGGAGGCGATTCGCTTTTTCACCGACGCATTTCAAAACGACGCCTTGGTGCTCGCGCTGTTTGACTCCGACCACACGTTTCTCAATGAGAGCCTCGCGCAACACTACGGCATTCCTGGCGTGACCGGCGCAGAGTGGCGGCGCGTGGACGGCGTGAAGAAGTTCGGGCGCGGCGGCATCCTGGGCCTGAGCGCAACGCTGGCGAAACAATCGGGTGCTTCGCGCACTAGCCCTATTCTCCGTGGGAACTGGGTCGCCGAAGTAATCCTTGGCGACAAGCTCCCACGTCCGCCCAAGGATGTTCCGCGACTACCCGAGGATGAAGCCACGGAGACCCTGACCGTGCGTCAACTGACCGAGAAAC
Organism: Limisphaerales bacterium; assembly: GCA_046593365.1. GTDB lineage: Bacteria > Verrucomicrobiota > Verrucomicrobiia > Limisphaerales > CANJXF01 > CANJXF01. The sequence goes on along the minus strand of JBKJOA010000374.1, from coordinate 3,721 downwards.
ACACCAGTGACCCGCGTTGCGTCGGGTGCCATGCGCGCATGGATGGCTATGGCTTTGCGCTCGAAGGCTTCGATACTATCGGGCGCGCTCGCACTCGCGACCTCGCCGATCGGCCGATTGACACGCGCGCGAAATTGTTCGACGGCACGCAAGTCGAAGGTGCAGATGGCCTGAGGGATTACCTGCTGACCAAAAAACGTGATGTAGTGCTCCGGCAATTTTGTCGCAAGTTACTCGGCTACGCGCTGGGCCGCAGCGTGATGTTGTCGGATAAACCGTTGCTGACCGAGATGCAACGACAGTTGCAAGCACACGATTATCGTTTCAGCGCCGCCGTGGAGACCATCGTGCGCAGCAAACAGTTTCGCGAAATCCGTGGACGTGATACAGTTTCCGAAGATTAATCAACTTAACACCGTTCAAACCTCACTCGAATATGAGTAATCACAAATTCTCCCGGCGCACGTTTCTCCGCGGGGTCGGCGTCACGATGGCGCTGCCGTGGATGGAATCCTTCAATGTTTGGGGCGATGAACCTGGGCGGGCCATTCGACCTGCCAGCAAAGCGCCCATCCGTATGGCCGTGCTCTTTTCCGGCAACGGTTTTCACAGCAAGGAATGGTGGGCCAAGGGCGAAGGCAAAGCCATGGAACTCGGCAATGTGCTCGCGCCGCTAACGGACTTCCGGGAAAAAATGCTCTTCATTCGCGGCCTCTACAACGCCGAAGCTCTGAAGGGTAACATCCACAGTTCGCAAACGGGCAACCTCCTCTCGGGCGCACCGCTTGCATCCGGAGGGGAAATCCGTTCCGGCACGAGTATTGACCAGTTGCTCGCGCAGCGTTACGGACGCTCGACGAAGGTGCCGAGCCTCGTGCTCGGTTGCGAGAAGTCGAATCCCTCCGTCCACAAGAACTACTCAATGCTCTACAGTTCGCACATCTCGTGGAGTTCGCCGACCACACCCACGCCGCTCGAACTTTATCCCGCCCTCGCTTTCGACCGGTTGTTCAAGGACGAAGTGAATCGCGGCGACAAGAGTGTGCTCGACGCCGTCCAATCCGACGCCAAGGATTTTCGCCGACACATCAGCGCCACGGACCAGCGCAAGCTTGATGAATACCTCGACTCCATTCGCGAAGTGGAGCAGCGCATCGAAAACGCCGGACAGAAGGGCGAATTGCAAGGTTGGCGTCCGACACTCTCCGCGCCGAACATCCCCCGCCCCGCTGACGGCATCCCGCAAGACATCGCCGAGCACATGCGCCTGATGAGCGACATCCTCGTGCTCGCATTCCAGACCGACACCACGCGTCTCTGCACGCTTAAGCTCAACAACGACCACAGTTCGTTGCGTTTCCCCAACCTCGGCGTGGACTACATGATTCACCATCTGCTCTCGCACAGCGACACAGCGGACTGGCTCAAGGTAAACAAATTCTTTATCGAGCAACTCGCCTACATCGCGCGCAAGCTTGATGGCATTCAGGAAGGGGAACGCACGCTGCTCGACAACTCGATGCTGCTCTACTGCTCCAGCATGTTGAACGGAAACCACGTCGCCAACCAACTCCCCGTGGTGCTCCTTGGCGGTGCGGGCGGGCGCATCAAGGGTGGTCGCGTGCTCGACTACAACGAGAAACCCGAACGCCAGATGTGCCGCCTCTATCTTTCGATGATGGACAAGATGAATGTGCATCTGCCCAAATTCGGCGACGCGGTCGAACCGCTAGCGGAAGTGTGATCGGGTTTGGGCGGACTGCGGGATCCGTTCTTGGCAACGACAACTGGCGGCGAGTAAATTATTTTCGGGGGTGCACTGGAATTGCCCTCCAAGACAGGAGGAAATGGGCGCACGAGACATGCCTTGCAGCCTGGCTACTGTCTCGCGACGCCGTTTCCACGCGGACTAAAGGAGAATCAGAGATTGGGCATCAAGCTTCCCAGCCACTCCGGTTTTCGCGCTTAACGAAGCGAGCCGCTTCCGGCAGATTGGGCGAACTCATGTTCGGACCGTCCCAATCCATTCGTTTGCCTTCGCCGAGACGCAGTGCCACACAGCCCAGCAAAATCACTTCTGCCAGATAGGCCGCGATGTCGAAGTTGGAATAGGCAGGTGTGCCGTCCTTCATCATGCGGAACCATTCCTCCATATGGCCGGGGGAACGGGGGATCGTCTGCGGCACGGCTTTGCAGGCTTCGTGCTGATCGCCCGGAACAAAAGTGTTTTCACCCTTCATCGCTACGAAAAACTTCGATCCATAATCATCCGGTGAAAAAAGCTTGCCCTTCTCGCCAATGATGAGCGCGCCGCTGCCCGGCAATTTATCGTTCATGAGGATGGTTTCCCGGATGACATCCGAATCCGGTCGTATCGGTTTGAAGGCGTCTTTAGGGTTACCATCGTACCACCAGAACTTGAGCGGCGGCAGGCCTTCGCGTTCTGGAAATTCAAAACGAATGCGCGAGGTCTTTGGAAATGTCTCGGAGTAAATCCGGGAAGCCATTTCGCATTCGACCACATTTGGGTAACCCATCTTCAGCGCGCGGAACGGCATGTTGACCGTGTGACAAGCCATGTCGCCGAGCGCGCCGGTGCCAAACTCATACCATCCACGCCATTTGAAGGTGTGGTAGGTATCCTTCTTGAACGGACGTTGCTGTGCCGGCCCCAGCCATAGATCCCAGTCGAGCGTGTCGGGGATTGGGTCATCACCAGGGGGACGATCCAGTCCCTGCGGCCACACTGGTCGGTTCGACCAGACATGCAACTCCAACGGATTGCCAATGATCCCAGCCTGGATGACTTCCACCGCACGACGTAATCCGGGTTCGGCGCTGCCCTGGTTGCCCATCTGCGTCGCTAATTTTTTATCCTTCGCCAATTGGCGGACCATGCGCGCTTCGTGGACGGTTTGAACCAATGGTTTTTGACAGAAAGCGTGCTTGCCCATTTTCATCGCACGGATGGCGGCCACACCGTGGGCGTGATCCGGCGTGGAAATTGTCACCGCGTCAATATCTTTGCCCATCTTGTCGAGGAGCTGGCGGAAATCCTGGAACTGCTTAAGATCCTTGAACTTGTCGCCCAATTGTTTGGCCTTGCGGTCAAGCGTGTTCTTGTCCACGTCGCAAATGGCGACGATATTGCCACCGCACCGGGCTGCATCATTGCTGTCGCTGTCGCCTTTGCCACCGACGCCGATGCAGGCAATGTTGATGCGATCATTCGCTCCCAATACCCGCCCCACAAATGGGAATGAGAAGGTGGCCGCACCCGCCGCCATCGTCGTGCGCCTTATGAATTGGCGACGAGTGAATGCGTTCGGCTTGTCGAAAGTGTTGCTGATTTTTTTTTGCATGGTGAATTCCTTTATTTTTTTGTGTCTTTCATTTGGTATATCGCTAAGAGAGCTGGTTCGGCAAGAAATCATATTCGGAAAATTCGCCCGGTCAGCAATTCCCAGTTTAAAACGAATATTAATAGAACACTCGAAAACATTGGATGAAACGCAATTGCGGCAGAGGTTTTGAAAATGGTGGTAGGTGATGGATTCGAACCATCGAAGGCGTAAGCCGACAGATTTACAGTCTGCACCCTTTAGCCACTTGGATAACCTACCAACCGATTTGAGCGGCGGAATATGTCCAAACTCCTCCGCAGTGTCAAACGTTAGCATCGGCCAAATTAGCAACGGCGGAACCAAAATCAAACGGCGGC
>JBKJOA010000099.1:0-8547 GCA_046593365.1 Limisphaerales bacterium | reverse complement strand
GCGCCGGAAGCAGTCGCCAACTGGGCGCGATGGAAAGGGCGATGGAATCATTATGGACATCCAGCCCGAGATATTGGATAACGTTCATGTGTCTGCTTTCCTTTCTTTGTTTGTGTTGAACGACCAACAACGGTGGCTCGGCTCTCCGGCACACGCCGGCGCGCAACCCACGCTTCTGGAAAGCAGACACGCTTGGCTCATTCATCGCCAGCCATACTGACTAGGTGGCATCACGTCATGCGACACTTCATCGCCATCATGTTACTCACACTGGGCCTCGTTGGATGCAGTCATGCGCCGACTAGTAACCATGATGCTTTGCAGGTGTGGCGTTCCCCCGACAGCTCTCTCCAGCAACGGGCCGACGCAGTTATGCGGTTATTTCCGGTGGGAACGAGCAAGGCAGAGATTGAGCGAGTCCTTGATCGGAAGGGCACTTGGGGTCACTACCACGAACCATCCTTCGACGCCATCAACAATCGCGAGTTGCCGGACCACGACTATTGGAGGTTTGTTTATGACTTTCCCGGCGGTGGAGTGAGTTTGGAGTTTGAGCCTGCCACTGCGTTCGGTGATAGATTTGTTCGTGCATCGTATTTTCAGATACTCAAGACTGTGCCACTCACGAATTCGCCATGATATTGCCACCTCTTAAGAAACTAGGCGTCTAAGTCGTTGGGGCGCATCTGAGTTTGTAGCCGAGGACGGCGGCGTTTTGTTCGAGGCGTTGGAGTTTTTTCTTCTTCAGTTTTTCTTCGGCTTTATTCCAGACAGATGGGTCCGGGTTGGCTGGCGTTCATCATCATGTCGCTCGTTGGCATCATGGTCTTTAGCGTTCCCGCCTTTCTTTACCTGGCCAGCCGCAAGATGCGGAGTACCTCAGCAACGCAATGACCGCACACCTAGAGCGATTGCCAAAAGTAATTTCCGGATGGGAGCGCCGGTTTGCAACCGGCTTATCGGCTTGATATCGCAAGCCGTAGTGCCATCGAAACCAAGAGGTAAAGATTTATCTCACGTAAATCGGGTTTGCGTAAACCCAGACCCTCTCTTCCCCGTCTAGCGTCAGCCATCCTTCTACCCGGTAAACACCCGGCCCCTCAATCGCCTTGTCCATGACCGATTGGGTTTCTTCGTGAATCACCTTGCCATTTTTCAACAGCCGGATTTTGGCAGGCAGGGGAAATTGCGCGGCCAACCGCATTCCTTTGGTAAATAGAATTTCGTCCCCCATAATGGCGGCAGGAGACTTGGAGGATGCATTCGGCTTCGGGGCATCTTTGGCGAGGGCCTGGAACCGAAACCCGGTTGGGTCGCACATCCAGTCGTGGCTGACGTAGGCATGACCGGCTTTCAACGCGGCGCGCACGGCTTTCTCGCTCAATTCCGGTGCAAGGATGTGGGTGCTGCAATTCCAGAAGGAACGGTAGTAGGGGTCCAGGTCGAGCCGGACGAGAATGTCGCCGGGCTGGTGGCCCTTGGTCATCTCCTTGATGCCGGCCCGTGAAGAAGCGGTCACCAGGCGCATCCCATCGTCCTTGTCCACGTTCGTGCCGACCCGCACACTGTTTTCATCCACCATCTTGACGATCAAGACCTGATTATGATGGCAATCGTTAGCGGCTACACCGGTCAGCCGTCGCGTTTGCGTCCCGGCATCCCATTTATCGAGGTAATTCTTCGGGTAATCCACCTGAAAGGCGAGCAGTTCATCCGGGTAAAGTCGCAACGCTTCCTGAAGTTCCTTGGTCTGTTTGGGGTCGGTCAGGCGCATCACCAGCGCGATTAAAGAAGCCGGATCCTTTTTGGCGTCGGCGTGGCGATTGTAAATCTCCTGTCCGGTCAATCCTTCCATGGAATGGTCTGGGCGCTCTTCGATGTGTGAAAGAAAAATCAACCCTTCACCGGCGGTGACAGTGAGAATGAACTCCGCGATTGGTGACTCCATTTTTTCCAGGATGGAGTTAGTGGGATAGATCAAAAAACCGCGAATCTCCGAGCCGGGAATGAACAACACTCCATCCCGAATCCCGCGCCAGCTATCCATGAAATCTCCAGGTGGCCGAAAATGATCGGTCAACAGGATGACTTTCACATCGGCTTTTTTGGCGTCGGCCAGCATCTCCGGCCTGGTGCCTCCCGTGTGGGCAGAATCCTCCGCGTGAGCGTGAAGAATGGAACGATAATCGTGCAGGCCGGGCAACGACGGAACGGGCTGGCGCAAAGCTTTCAGTTTTTGCACGTCTGCGTGGGTGGCTTGAAGATGGGGAAGGGCCAACCGTTCGAGGGCGACCCGCTTACGCGGCAGTTCGGTTTTGGTTTCATCGGCGACTGACGAGGTGGCGGTGAAAAGAAGTGTGAGGCACAAGCTCAAAGCCGGTAGTGAAGAAAGGAGAGCCTGTTTCAAACGTAGCCGCCGACGTGAGGAGGTGGATTTCTCCAAGAGAAGAGTCGCAACCGTCCGCCTCGTCACTTCGGCGGCTACGAGTGGCTGAGTTTTCAAACAAGTTCGTGCCATAAAATTTGTCGCGATCATTTTTTGATCTTCCCCAGCATCTGGTAAATCCAGGTAAGGGCAGTGTCCATCATTTTTTCGCCCGCCCCAACTTCCACCGGCGAGACCTGGGCATCCGCGCCATAGCCTCCCTCGGCCACCCCTTCAATGGTGGGGAAATATTGATGGTAGCCATTGCAGTAACCGAAAAAGAAAAGCTGTTTCACCCTGGCCCGTTCTTTCAACCGGATGGAATGGTTGCAAAAAAACTCGCCGGAGGCCCCAACCAGTGCAATGTCGCCATTGAGCAAGGCCACGGTGAGGCGTGGCCGTATCCCCTCGGAGTATTCATCAATATAATTGGGAATTAATTCAGGGAAGAAGGCCATGCCGAACGCAGCCTTGACGCCGGGGTTGTTCCAGTCGGTACGCGAACCGAACTTGAATCTCTCCTCCTTTACCTCGATGGAAGGCTTGGCTACTTCTTCCGTCTTCAGGCTGGAGGCGAGCTTTACCACCTCAAGCCCCAACGCCTTGCCGAAACCGTCATGACCTTTGTTCTCGCCTGCGTTCACCGACATATCCCCGGCGGCACCCTGCATGAAAACAGTCAGACCGCCGAATTCCTTTTCAACGGTTTCCTTCATCGCGCCCACATAGTCCGCCGAGAACTTGAGAACGCCCGCCGAAATCATGGTGGGATGGCCAGTAAAATTAACGATGACCGCCAGCGGTTTACCGTTCGCGTCGTCCAGTCGGATGACCCCAAGGTCTCTATCCGCCGACTTAGGCTCGATCTTGGTATGACGATTACGATTGAATCCGTCGAGCTTGACCACACCGGTTGCAAGTTTGGCCGGGACGAGTTTGGAATCCGCCTCCAAAATGGCGGCGACGATCCCATCTTCCAGTTCTTTGTAATAGCGCAAGGCAGCGTCAAATTTACCTTTGCCCTTGCCTTCTTCGTCGGTCAACTCCAGCACCGGGCCATGATGCGCATGAGAGCCAGCAATGAAGGAATACTCGATGCCAGCTTTTTCCTTGATGCGGGCGCGTATGTTCTGAATTGATTTTTCCACCGGAGACCGGCCGAGATCCAGGCCGACGATGGCCAGCTTTTTGTCACCCGCCTGGATGACCACGGCGCTGGCGTAAAGCGGATCTGTTGCGCCCGTGGACAGCGCAGCGTGACGCGCTCCATAGCCCCACATCGGAACCGGTTCCTTTGGGGTCACATCCCGTTTGCCCGCGCCCGCTTTAAAAACTGCCGCTGGGGTCTCAGCGTGGATTAACAGGTTGGAAGTGAAGACAAGGCCGGCAACCAGCACACAAAATTTTCGGATGTTCATATTTTTTTTGAGAGGGTTTGTTTATAGAGACACCAAGCGTTGCCGCCAAGCTATTTCCTTCTGAGCGGCGCGTCTGGTCTCTGGCAGGGTCAAAGCTCTTCGCCGCAGTTGAGTACCGTCACGCGAGCGCGCGCTTTTGGCCCATCGCTGGGGTCGCAGGAGAACTGCAACGGGGTTGAGCCACTACTAAGCACAGGCCAATCCCCTCGCGGCGTCACTTTTCCCAGCGGTTCACCTTTGGCACCATAAACCGCGCAGTCGTCGGCACCATTGCATTCGATCCAGCTTCCGGAAGCCAGTTCAACCGGAAACTCGATGGTCTTTCCCTTGATGGTGATCTTTGGGTTCTTGACCAGGCCGGAGCGCAATGGGAGAGCGCTGATCGGTCCGATTCGACATTTCGTTTGTCGGCCTGGTGCGAGATTTTGCAGCCAGACGCTGATGGATTCGATGGAGCCGAAATGAATCGTCTCCCGATAAACGTTGTAGTGGCTCTTGCCATCGTTCCAAAGGTAATCACTCCACCGTGTTGATTCCGTTTCCACGAGGGTAAACCACCGCCGACCCGTGAAGTCCAGGGTGATGTATCGGTCGGCCACCGCCCCGTAAGCGATAGGCTGTGGGCTTTCGAGCCGGAGCGCGACCACCGCCCCGGAACCGTCGCCTTCAATTTCAACGGCAAGCGCCTGATGCTCCTTCAGATTCAGCGGGGGCTCAAAACGTTTTTCAAGGCGCACCCAGGCTCCATTCCGCGCGACCTTTTCAGTGTTGGTCGCCACCAGAGCAGACCACGGTTCACTTTGATTTGCGGACGGAGCCAAAGTGAAGGTCACACCATTGGCGCTGGTTCGTTTCCATTGTTCAGAGTCCGCTTTAGCAAGGTCGGCAAGTAAAATGGAATTGGTGTCCGGGAGTGAAGCGGCTGACATCAACGCTTCAATTCGAAACCTGATTGGCTGTTCAGCGAATGAGTTGGTGGTCCGCCAGGAAAGAGTCCAGGGTTCGGCCAGGGCGATGGTTTGGGATTGAGATTGTGCGCGTTGGAATCGCTGCTTGCCTGCTGCGTCCTTGCGGAACGTAAACTCCTTCCCGGATTCACGCAACTTAGCCTTGGTAGCCTCATCAAATATATTCGCGTGTCGCAGTTCTTCGCTGGTGCGAAGAATCTCCGCTGCCCGGCGAAAGAGCGGAATATTGCGGAGCGTCTCGCGATCCACCCCAGCGGTCAGCGATATACCTGCGTCCCAGCCGATGAGTTTCGCGCCGAGGTTCTCCATCACGTCCGGGTAGCTTGGTTCGATTTGCGGCGGGTTGAACGATTGAAACCCCCACCAACCCAAATGTAGTGGAAGCAGCAACCCGCCATTGACCCCTTCCGCGTGTAGATCGATGAAGCGCTTGTGGCCGCGTTGAGGATAATCCCAAGCCTGCCAGCGGGTGCGGTATTGCCAGAAGTGATGTCCCATCGAACTCATTTCCATGCCAACTGGCTTTTTCAGTCGCTTCTGGATCTCCACCACAAACTTGTTCGCCCAATACCAGTTCTCTTCGTCACCCCGCAGGATCGAACTTCCATCAATCGCGTCCAGATAGATGCCGTCGAAGCCGCATTTGTTCACCACTTCGGCATGGTTGGCGGCAATTTCTTCGAAGAGCGTTGATTCAACATTTGGCACGAACAAACCAAAGCACTCTTTTAAGTGGCGTGCCTTTGCACCGGTCGAGTGCGCGTTGGCTTTGGTGTTGAATGCTCCACGCTTTACTCCGGTGAAACGCCAGGGGGCTTGTTTAGTCACCCCGCCGAACGTGACCAGTTCATCCCCGATGTGCAGCACGATGCTGTTGTGTTCAAAAAAGCCGGTGACAATGCTCATTTTTTCGGTGGACTCGTTGACGATGATCTCAGTCGCATCGGCGCTGAGTGATTCCGCGAGCGTAAAACTGCGGAAAGAATCCAATCGCGCATCAGGCACCGGCGTTACGTATTTCGATCGTTTGTCGATGAAGAAGGCATAGGTGTGGAAAATCGAACCGATCCCCGCCGTGTGCAAACGGTCCACAATCCTTTGGTATGAATCCCAGCCCTCCGGCCATTTTTTGCGATTTAGTTCCATGTCGCCGAAACGGAAAAATTCGCCGCCGCCGTGATTGTCGATTTGCGTGAAGCCAAGGCTCTTGGCCATATCGATCCAGTTTTCGACATTTGTCTCAACCAGCGTTCCGAAATTGAAAAGATACGAACCGTGATTGAACTCAATCTCGTGCGCCCACGGGCCAGCGACCTTGCAGACCGGCAGTTCACTGGCCAGGCTCAAGCAGTTTTGAATCGCCGGAAGCAACTTGCCCATTGGTTCTCCCACGATCGCAACCTTGGCGCCGATGATGCCGAACTTCTTTTCGCACGAGGCGCGAAGTTCAGGTTGCAATGCAGGCAAGGCATCTACTCGGGTGAAGAGATTGAGCGAGAGGGCACACGCGCCAAACCGTTCGTCGGGAGATCCTTTCAAGGTGAGGGGAACATTGAGAAAGGTCAGAGCATCAATGTCACCTCCCTTAATTGATTCCACACGGAAAGTGATAAACGAAGGGTGCGCTTCCGCTTTGATAATTGCGGAGATACCCGACTTTCCAAAGCGCAACGTGAGACGGTCTTTGGCCCTGGTCGCAGAAGTAGCTGAGTGCTCTTTGCCTTTAACCCGGACAAAGGCGCAGGCAGAAAAATTAGTCGCTCGGAGGTAATTGGTGCCGGTTGCGCGATCAATAAATGCTAAGTTCCGGGCTTCGGTCGAGATGGTGTAGCGGAAGTCAATGCTTTCGAAAGAAATAGTCTTGGTCGTCTTTGCAAAGCCTGTCCCGGCGACAACGGAAAATAAAAGGAGGAACGAGATCGGTCGAAAAATGTGCATGCTTGCGAGCTTGGCCAGTCAGAGTTTAAGCGTCAAGTTTTGGCTCCTCATGGAATTTTTTGCCCATCGGGAGAGTCGTTACTCTGATCCTGTTCCTTCAGCCATTTGCGCAATTTTTCCATGTCCGCTGTTACCGTGCGCGAGGCGGCGAAAAGCACGAAAGCGAGGATGGCGCAGAGGACTGGTATCACATACATCGCACTGTGGAGTCCGGTCGCTTTAAACTGTTCAGTCATGGTGGGGGCTCCGGCAGCAGCCATCGCTTTTTTTGCGAAATGATCGCTCAACATTCCGGTGCCCAACGGGCCGAGGCTTGCGCCGAGAATATACATTGCAAAAAAATAGAGAGCCATCGCGGTTCCGCGCAGAGAAGGTTCAATCACATCATGGATGGCGGCATAGACTCCGGAATAATAAACAAACATCATCATCGAACCGGTGCCCATCAACACCATGAACGCCGTTGTCGCGCCGGGAGGTTGTCGCAGCGCAAAGTAAATGCACGGAGCTGCAATCAGCATCGTGACCGCCGACAAAAGCAGTCGCCCGTCGGCTCGTGTTCGGCTCAAGCGATCTGCCGCCCAACCACCGCCCAGCAGACCGACGACTCCCACCGCTCCCAAAACGATGGAGGAAACGTTGGTGGCTTCCTTTAGTTTCATTAAGTGAGTGCGCATGAGAAATGCGGGAAGAAACGAGTTGACCGCATACATATTAAAATTGTGCAACGCACCCGAAACGATAATCCACAGAATGGTCGGAATACCCAACACGACCAGGTAGGGCGATCCTGCACGTTGCCGTGCTGCTGCTGGATGCCCTTCCGAAGCGCCGCGTTGTGGTTCCTTGATTTTGAGCGCAAGAAACGCCATTACCAACCCCGGGATAGCAGCAAAATAGAAGGCCTCGCGCCAGCTATAATGTGCCGCAATCATTCCGCTGATTCGATAGCTGAAGAAAATTCCAACCGGCAGCCCAAGCATGAAGATGGATAGTGCGACCGCTCGTTTCCGCGGCGGATACAAATCGCCGATCAATGAATTGGCGGCTGGGGCGCAACTGGCTTCGCCGACGCCGACGCCTATTCGTGTTGCAAAGAGCGCGCCATAATTCCAGGCCAAGCCGGACACGGCGGTCAGAATGCTCCACGCCGCCACGCCGATGCTGAGAATTTTTTTACGGCTGGACGAATCCGCCAGACGACCCAGCGGCAGACCTATTGCAGCGTAAACCAGGGTAAACGCCATCCCGAGAGTGCCGATCTCGGTGTCGCTCAGCGCCCACTCTTTCCGAATCGGTTCCGTCACCGCCGCGAAGATTTGGCGGTCGTAAAAATTGATCGCGTTGATGCCGAACAAAACCCATAGGGCGAATTTTGCGTTTGTATTCTTATTATCGTCACTCATAAAAAAACTAACTGGTCAGACAAGGAATAGAGTTTTAAGAAAACAATGTTTCATAGGTGTGGAATCGCTGAGAGATTGGCGGGCAATTATTTTATCGTCAACCCTAACGATAGAAAAAATTCGGTTCAACGATGCGCGGTTGATTCCAATTGTCCGCGCAAGTAATTGGCTTGGTTTGGACTTGTTTACGATTGACTGCCAAGCGTTTCCAAGTGAACTTTGCAGCAGAACCATTTATGAAAACATCTTTTTTTCAGAAAAGGGCGCTCCCGTGTCGCCGCATTGGTTTCACGCTCATTGAACTGCTGGTGGTCATTGCCATCATTGCCATTTTGGCGGGATTGCTTCTACCAGCGCTTTCGAAGGCCAAGGAAAAGGGTAGAGGCGTGGCG
>JBKJOA010000161.1:0-2745 GCA_046593365.1 Limisphaerales bacterium | reverse complement strand
CCGTCGGCAGTAATCTAGAATTGGGCGTCGGCAGCGCAGCCATGATTCATCTTGCGATGGCCACAAGAGGCATCGATGCCGAAAATTTTCCATGCGACATCATCGGTCCATTTTTTTGCGAACATGATTTGCTTCAAGAACGATTGTCGATTGTCGGTGGACGCGCCCAGCCAAATTCCAAGCCGGGGCTGGGAGTTGAACTAGATGAAGCAAAAGTTGAGCAATATCGGGCTGATTGAGGCTTAGTCAGCGGTGGCCTTTGCCTAGGCACATCCCAAAGATTTATCGCGCAACCGTTTCGACGGGAAACCTCCAGTCACAGCTTGCTTAAAACACCGGAAAAGGAACCTGTGGATCAAGTTTTGGTAAAGCTTTCGTCCTTGTTTGACGAGTTGTATGCCGACGGAAGGATGGCCTTCGATTCGCCGGAGCCACTGCTCCAAGAGCTGACTGTTATGCCGCCGTTTGTCGGCCCGCTCTTTTTTTCACAACAAATGAAGATTTTGAATATGGCGTCGTCTAACTTGTATCGGTCAATTTGACTGATAAACAAAAGGAATTATGAAGAAATTAGTTTTAATCGCCCTGACCGTATTAGGTGCTGGAATTGCCTCATCCAAAGCGGACGTCGTTGTTTCTTTCGGTGGTGGTGGTGGTTATTATGGTGGTTATTATTCTCGCCCCTATGCGCCGGTTTACGAGAGACCTTACACGCGCCATGACGCTTTTCATCAAGACGTGGCGGAGGAACATGCGGATGTGCATTATGATTTAAACGGCGATCACCGAAGTTTCCATCGCTCCGCGCGGCGCGATCCATCGCTCAGGTATGAACACAGGGGGTTTCACCGCGAGTTGAATCAGGAACATGGCTCGTTTCACCACGAAGTCAGTCATGATCATGACCGCTTCCATGGCTACGACTATTAAGCAAAGCTTTTCATACGGCACGCGAGCCCTGCCAGGTCCTCTGGCAGGGTTTTTTTCTTTAAAAAGTAGATTCTGACGGGACGCCGGTTGATTGCCATGGTACACGAACTCAAAACCGTGACGGCGGAAATCGTGATTTCGGAAAAGGAAATTTCCGACGTGAAAGTTGGCCAGAAAGTGATGCTCAAAGCCCGTTCCCATTCCGACAATGTTTTTTTTGGCACCGTGGTTTCCATCGCGCCGATTGCCAACAAACAAACCGAAGTGGGTCGCGACCGAACGCTCATTGTCATCACGGAACTCGACAACGCATCGCTTCTGCTTAAGTCCGACATGAGCGGCAACGCCAAAATTTATTGCGGCAAACAGCGCTTGTGGAATCTGGTCATGCGCCAGCTCGTTCGTTACATCCGAGTCGAATTTTGGTCGTGGTGGTAAATGCAACTTTTTAAAGCGTTATATAGTGCAAACATGAGGGAGTGTAACGAGCCTCGATTCAGCGGATGTCTCCATTGTTATCCTCAGATTCGAATTTAGCTTAGAGTCGAAAGGAACCAAAAATATGTCAATCATCGGAACTCTACTCATCGGTTTGTTTGTCGGAATTGTGGCGAAGTTTCTTATGCCTGGAAAAGATCCCGGAGGATTCATCATTACAACGCTTCTCGGCATCGCGGGGGCCTTCATTGCTCACTTCATTGGAATCAAAATGGGTTGGTATAGCAGTGAAGCTCCGGCGGGATTCATTGCATCGGTTGTCGGAGCCATGCTTTTGCTCGGCATTTACCGGCTATTCGTAGGCCGAAGATCACATCCTGTTAATCGTTGATATGGCTCAATAAATGTCAGACGGGCAGTTGGAGGGTTTTCTTTCCGACATTTCGCAATGGACTGAGGGGTTGGCCGGGGCGGTCAACCCTTCTATCCATTCCTATACTGCACTCTTGTACCTGTCTGGTTCGGGTCCTTGCCCGCGATCTGTCCCGGGCGAACGCAGGGGAGGCGAAGTGGGAGCCGGCGCGAGAGCGGTTGGATCTCACTGCTCTCAAAAAATGTTTCTCTCTGCGCCATGACTTCGTTCCGCTTCAGTTCTTAACCTTAAGTCCGAAGTTGAAACGGGAGCGCGCGCGTCCTGCGTTGAGTTCGGACGTCGCGTCCGAACGTTCGTCAAACTTTCGGTGTTTCCGAGAAAAATAATGTGGAACGAAGTTTTCGGCCCGACGCCGAAAACCACACGCCAGAGGCGTGCGCTCCCCATCTTCGTTCTCATATGGCGTTTCAACTTCGGAGTTCGGGTTTAACTTTTGCGGCGGGGCGAGAAGAGCCTTCTCTATGGGATGCCTACTCCAAAAGCTTACAGCCTAAAGCTAAAAGCCATCCATTACGTCACGCAATATGAGTTTGGGATGGGGTATAAATTTATCCATTGTCGGTTTTCACAGTTTCAATCGTACCACCGAGACTGGCAAAAAAATGCGGCTGGACAAGGCTAAAATGGCGATTTAACGTCAAGAAAATGAACCGTGATATGCGACAGTTTTGTCGCTCAAGCTAAATGTTAGGCCGCACTACGCGCATGGCGAAACGACGACTCAAGATCGGAGACAAGATTCGGGTCACTGGATACAGGCCAGGGAAGTACGCGCCGGGTGTCGTAGATGACATGGGCACGGAGGAGCTTTTCAAGAGCATGGTTGGACGTCGCTACACGATCAGAGGATTTGATGACTACGGCAACATTGAGCTTCGCCCGAAGCGATTGCACACCGTTTGGATTGAGCCAGACTTGGTGGAGTCGGTGAGGAGGGCACATGC
>JBKJOA010000458.1:0-3411 GCA_046593365.1 Limisphaerales bacterium | reverse complement strand
CCCGAAGATGATCCGAAGAATCCGGGTGTCATTGCGGATTGCACGGGTGATAACGCGGGCGATTCAGTCGGGCCTACGGCGGACGGCTTTGAAACTTACGGCGTGACTGGCGTGGCGTTGATCGCATTTCTCGCGCTCGCACTGGCCTCGACACCGAGCATCGTTGCGACACTCATCATTTGGCTATTCGCAATGCGCGCGTTGATGATCGTCACTTCGCTCGCCTCCTATTTCATCAACGAAGGCATCAGCAAAGCGCTGTTCGGCGGCAAAAAAGATTTCGATTTTGAAGCGCCACTGACTCACCTGGTTTGGATCACGTCGGCGGTTTCCATCATCGTCACGTTTATCGCCAGCAAAATGTTGTTGGGTGATTTTGTGATTGAAGGTGTGGAAGCGGGCGTGACCCAGAACCTCTGGTGGGTTTTATCGGTCATCATCAGTTGCGGCACGGTGGCTGGCGCGGTGATTCCTGAATTTACAAAAGTGTTCGTCAGCACCAAGTCGCGACACGTTCGTGAAGTGACAAATTGTTCAAAACACGGCGGCGCGTCGCTCAACATTTTGTCAGGGTTCGTTGCGGGCAATTTTTCCGCATTCTGGATGGGGCTTTGCATCATGGTGTTGATGGCCGCGTCTTATTATTTCTCGCAGAACCCGGCGTTGCTCGCGCTGATGCCAGCGAAGTTTCTTTTTGCCGCACCCATTTTTGCGTTTGGCCTCGTGGCGTTTGGGTTTCTCGGAATGGGTCCCGTCACAATTGCCGTGGACAGTTACGGCCCCGTGACCGACAACGCTCAATCCGTTTATGAATTGAGCCAGATCGAAGCGCGTCCGGGCATCCGCGAAGAAATTAAAAAGGATTTTGGATTCAGTCCTGACTTCGAAAACGCCAAGCATCAACTGGAAAAAGGCGATGGCGCAGGCAACACCTTCAAAGCAACCGCGAAACCTGTGCTCATCGGCACGGCAGTCGTCGGTGCAACCACAATGGTGTTCGGCATTATTATCCTGTTGGAAAACGTATTCGGCGACGCGGTGGCCAAATTAAGCATTGTGCAGCCGGAAATTATTCTCGGCCTTATCATGGGCGGCTCGGTCATTTATTGGTTCACCGGCGCATCGTGTCAGGCGGTTGTGACTGGCGCATATAGCGCGGTGGTTTACATCAAAGAAAATATGAACCTCTCCGCGACCACGGCTTCGGAAAAAGACAGCAAAGAGGTTGTCCGCATCTGCACTGTCTATGCGCAAAAAGGGATGTGGAACATTTTCATTGTCGTGTTCTGCTTCGCGCTCGCGCTGCCGTTTTTCAATCCCTATTTCTTCATCGGCTATTTGATCGGTATCGCATTCTTCGGATTGTTCCAGGCCATCTTCATGGCCAACGCCGGCGGCGCGTGGGACAACGCCAAGAAAATTGTTGAAGTCGATCTTCGCCAAAAAGGAACAGAGCTTCACGCCGCAACGGTCGTCGGCGACACCGTGGGCGATCCGTTCAAAGACACTTCATCCGTGGCGATGAATCCGGTGATTAAGTTCACAACGCTGTTTGGTCTGCTCGCAGTGGAAATCGCGGTGGAGATGACGCTCAACTACAGAGAACGTTTGAAGCTCGACACGCACGCGATGAATTATAGCCCGTGGATTGGCGCATTCTTCTTCCTCATCGCGTTGATCTTCGTCTATCGCTCGTTTTACGGAATGCGGATTCCAGAAGAAAGTGGCGCGGACGGTGTGATGGTCATCGGCGCGCCAGAAGATAAACTCAACGGTTAAGCGCAAATTGGGTAGCACCTGCCTCCGGCGGGTGCGAAGCGATAGTTATAATGTTAGGCGTTTATCGCGTCGTCTCTAATGAAGACTCTGCTACTAGCCTTCTGGTTCGTGAACCTGGCGCTGGCCAGCAACGCTCGGGCTGTCGAATTCAGCACCGTCGAGTTTGCGGGCAAGCGGTTCACCGTCTGCCGCGTCAACGTCCGCAAGGAGCGTCTCCAGTTATTCCATCGCGACGAGAGCGGCCAGCCATTCAAGCGTTTCGACCGACTGTCACCCTGGCTTGAGTCGCGCGGCCAGAAGCTCGTCTTCGCCATGAACGCCGGGATGTATCACGGCGATTTCTCTGCCGTCGGACTTTTCGTTTCTGACGGCCAACAGGCAGTCCCGCTCAACACCACCAACGGAAACGGAAACTTCTTCCTCAAACTCAATGGCGTTTTCGCCGTCACAAAGAGCGGGGCGCAAGTCCTGGAGTCGTCCGAGTATCCGAAGCTCAGCGAGCGAATCGTCCTCGCCACGCAGTCCGGCCCATTGCTCGTGCGGGACGGAAAGCTCCATCCCGCGTTCAACGCCAACTCCGAGTCACGCCTTTTCCGCAACGGCGTCGGCGTCCCGTCGCCCGACATTGCTCTTTTCGTGATCAGCGAGGCGCCCGTGAACTTTTACGAGTTCGCCACGCTGTTCCGCGACAAACTTCATTGCCCGGACGCACTCTTTCTCGACGGCACCATTTCCAGTCTGCACGCCCCCAAACTCAAACGGAGCGATTTCCGAATGGATTTAGGGCCGATTATCGCTGTCTCAGAATGAACAGAGATGGCTAAATCCATCGACTCGCACCCGCCGGAGGCAGGTGCTACCCGCGCTGGTGGGCCGCGCGAAAAATGCGCAACCGCCCGTAATCGTATTTATCTCCCAACGATTCTTTGACGCCGACTATATTCCCTAAACCAAATTTGGAAAATGCCACCGCAATTTCCTTTTGTTCTTCGGCGCTCAGAAATTGGTTCAAATCAATTTTTTCGCCCGCTTCAATCGCCGTCGCAAGATGCCCGTAAATGGTGCTGGTCGCAAAACTGCGCAGCCGCGCAATCGCTTCGACGGGCTCGCCCGCCTGAAAATATTTCAAAGTCTCGCGAGTCGTGGCGTTGAGATGCGGCTTGGGCGCGGGCGATGCGGCGACGAGCGTGTCATCCGCAAAAATCTGGCGCGGATTGCTCTGCAAATGAGCCGCGATTTCCGAGAGAAATATTTCTCCAAACTCCTGTAATTTTTTCTCGCCCACGCCGCTGATGCGCGAGAAATCTTTTTCGTTCAAAGGATAATTCCGCGCCATTTGCCGCAACGAAACGTCGGAGAAAATAATGTAGGCGGGTAGTTGGCGTTCATCCGCCAACGTTTTCCGAACCGTCCGCAATCGTTCGAACAAAACTTCGTCGCAGGAAATTTCACCCGCACGATGCGTTTTGGTTTCCGGCGCGGCAACGGGTTTGGTCAACGTCACTGGTTTGCGTTGCGTCAAAACCGCGCGGCCTTCTTCCGTCAGTTCGAGGACACTGAACTTTTCCGTCGTTTGCCGAAGATAGCCGAGTCGCACCAGTTCGCGTCCAATCGCCCCCCATTCCTGACGAT
>JBKJOA010000428.1:0-3608 GCA_046593365.1 Limisphaerales bacterium | reverse complement strand
TGCAGGTCGAAATCCAGGACGAACAAGGCCAACCGCTGCCGGGCTATTCTCTGGCCGAGATGGATTTACTTTTCGGCGACGACCTGGACGCCGTCGTGAAATGGAGATCCGGCAAAGTTTCTTCCGCGCTGATTGGAAAACCCGTCCGCCTCCGATTTGTGATGAAGGATGCGGATTTATATTCGCTGAATTTTTCCCAATAGACTTATGAGATCAACGAAAAACCGTTTCAGAGATGCTGGAGCCCTATCCGCTGGACGCCAATTTGAGGCTACAAACAACACCGTCACAGAAATACCGGCGTCGCCGCACGGGCAGAGGGTTTATCTGCCCATATTAAAACAAAATCATTTGCTTCCAATGAAATCACCACATCTCACGCAACGAAGTCAGGGGTTCACCTTGATCGAGTTATTGGTTGTCATTGCCATCATTGCCATACTGGCCGGGCTTTTGCTGCCCGCATTGTCCAAAGCCAAAGAAAAGGGTCAGCGAGCGAAATGCCTAAGCAACCTGAAGCAAATTCATGTCGCCTGCACCATTTATGGCATGGACAATAAAGAAGTCTTGATATCGGCATTATCCGGCACAACTCAGATTTGCCTCGATCCGTTAGATTCAAGTCTATGGGCGAGCGTCGGCTTGATTGTCCGTTCCAACTCCGCTTCGATTTGGGCTTGTCCCAATCGTCCGCGTGAATTGCCCTCTTTCGAAAGTCAGTTTGGTCCGAATGGGCAGTGGGTCATCGGCTACCAATATTTTGGCGGCATTACCAAGTGGCTGGCCGGCAACGGCAGCACCTATCCAAGCCGCAGTCCCATTAAGACGACCCTGTCCAAACCGACTTGGACACTCGCATCGGATACTACCATGAAAATTAACGGCATCTGGGGCGATAATCCCGATCCTGCCAGGCCTTATACCTATAAAAATATGCCGTCGCACAGCCCAAAAAAGGTTCCAGATGGTGGCAACGCGGTTCAAATGGATGGTTCGGCCAGTTGGGTTAAGTTTCAAAAAATGTGGTCCTTGCACAGTTTTAATCAAGGCGCTCGCCTAAGTTACATGTATCAGGACTCAACCGACTTTGATCCTGCGTTGAAAACGGCTTTGCCCGCACTTGTCGCCAAGCCGTAAAGTATAATGACAAAGTTCACGAAACCTATTCGAGCAGTCCGCCCAGGCAACTTTGGCAAAACGGTGGGAGGATGATCGTCGTTCCTCCATTTTCAATCGAGGTCCAAAACGCAAACTCGCCGCGCGGATTGTTCGGTATTCAAACGCGCAAAAAACCCTCAAACATATCATCTTGTCCATTTCGCTTTTGCCTGAGTCTTTGCTATATTGCCGATGCCCCAAAGTCGCTACAGCCTAAAACCGGGCTTCGCCATTATTCAAACTGTTGGGAGCAAATTATTTTTTGAAAAAGAAGACAATAGTTTACTGTTGCTTAGCTCAAGGATTCACCTTGATTGAATTGCTCGTGGTTATTGCCATTATTGCGATTCTAGCCGGGATGCTGTTGCCGGCCCTGACCAAAGCCAAAGCAAAAGCGAAGCAGACCGAGTGTTTGAACAACATGCGGCAAATCGGACTAGGTCTCATCATGTACGAGACGGACAACAAAAAACTCCCGCCCAGCGCGTCTCAGGTCTATGACTTTATGAACGCCACCGCACCGGGCTGGCAGAACAACGCGCTTTATGCCATTGCCCAATATCTTCAGGGCAATCAAAAGAACAGCACCAGGGTCTATATGTGTTCCACATCCCTTCCAGGCACCGGCCTTCTTGTCCCCAATAATCCGACCGCTCTGAGCGGAACGAGCTTTATGCCCAATGCCGTGGTAATGGAAAAAAAACTGTCCATCATCAAAAATCCCAGCCAGTTGATTTTTATACAGGAAAGTTCAGTCCAGATTTCTTTTTGCGCCTTGCGTCCCGCCACCGGTCCCGAGTTTGGCGCGCCTGTGGGAGTCTTTACTTATTGGCATGATAATCTATCCATCGGGAAGGAGCTGTATTCTAGCAATCACTTTCAGGGTGGTAATTTGCTTTTCTGTGATGGGCACGCGGAATTTCGCAAGGCCACGAAATTGCGCAGTGGCAATTTTGGACTCAGTCCTGCCACTCATACGCAAACTAACCAAAGCAATTTTCCTTACACGGCTTCATTTTAATCTATCGTTTTGACCTTCTGCGCTTTTCACTAGTCGAACCAAATAAACTTATGAATGAATTAAATCCAGCAGTAACAAAATTTCTTTCGGCGCAACCGCTCAAAATGTTCATCGGCGGAAAATGGGTCGAAGCCAAAAGTGGCAAAACTTTTGAGACGCTTGATCCAGGCGAAGGCAAATTGCTCGCAAAAATCGCGGCAGGCGATGCGGCGGATATTGATGAAGCGGTGAAGGCCGCACAAAAAGCTTTCGACAAAAGTGGTTGGTCCACGATGCCCGCGAATGATCGCGCGGTGATTCTTCATCGCCTCGCGGATTTGATTGATAAGAACGCGGAAATTCTTTCGCAGATTGAATCGCTCGATGTCGGCAAACCGCGCGGACAAGCCGCTGCCTTCGACGTGCCGCACGCCGCGCAAACATTCCGCTACTACGCCGATCTCGCGGTGCAGACGCGTCGCCGCGAACCGATTGCCGTCTCCGGTTTTGATGTTCACACCATTCGCGTTCCGTATGGCGTTTGCGGATTTATTTTTCCCTGGAATTTTCCGTTCCTGCTCGTCGGCTGGGGCGTTGCTCCCGCGCTGGCAGCGGGAAACACCGTCGTCCTCAAGCCCGCCGAAGACACGCCGCTCTCCACGATTTACTTCGCGAAGCTTGCGGAAGAAGCGGGCGTGCCGCCGGGCGTGATCAATGTCGTCACTGGCTTTGGCAGCACGGCAGGCGCAGCGCTCGCCCAACATCCCGGCCTTAAAAAAATGTCGTTCACCGGCTCGCCGGAAGTGGGTCGCCTCATCGCGGAAGCGTGTGGAAAAAATCTTGTCCCGACGAAATTGGAACTCGGCGGCAAAGGCGCGGCGGTCATTTTTGACGACGTAGATGTGGATGCGACTGCCGATGCGCTCGCCGCTGCGGTGACGTTGAACGCCGGACAAGTTTGTTGCACGGCGACGCGCTGGGTTGTTCATGAAAAAATTCGCGACGCCTTTGTGAAGCGCGCCACCGCCACGATGGCCGGAATGAAAATCGGTTACGGCGCGGACGCGGAAACGAACATCGGCCCGGTCGTCAGCGAAAAACAACGTTCGCGCGTCCTCGGCTATCTGGACAAAGGCATCAAGACCGGCGCGAAATTTTTGCTCGAAGGCGGACGCGCCGAAGTCAAAGACCATCAAGGCGGTTTTTATGTGAAGCCCGCACTGCTGACCGGCGACGCCAACAACGTCTGCGCGCGCGAAGAAATTTTCGGCCCGGTCGCCTACGTGATGACTTTCAACGACGAGGACAAGGTGATTGACCTCGTGAACAGTTCGAGCTACGGCCTCGCCAACAGTGTTTGGAGCGCGAATCTCGACCGCGCGAATCGCGTGGCCGAGCGGCTCGTGGCCGGAAACAGTTGGATCAACGCGCACAATCTTTTCGCGCACGG
>JBKJOA010000352.1:0-12798 GCA_046593365.1 Limisphaerales bacterium | reverse complement strand
GCGCACATGGAAGCTTTCACCCGCGCTCCCGAAGATGTGAGTCTGCGCCGTCTCGTCAGTTTCGGTTTAAGCCCGCAACTCAAAACAAATTTTGAGCAAATTTTCAGCGCGCCATTTTTGGTCGAGTTGCTTCTCGCCGAAATTGGCCCGTCGTCGGAACAGGATTTATTTTTCCGCCTGCACTTCGATGGCTCATTTCAAACGCAGAACGGCGGCATCGCCATGGTTGCCAGTCAAAGTGACGCAGAACCCGCTGCGTTAAAATGGTTGAACGGCGTGGCCAAAGAAAAAAACTCGCGCACCGAAATGGCCGACCTCTTTTTGCAAGCCTGGTGGTGTCTGACGGCGAATAAATCTTTCGAGTCCGTGCCAGCTGAAGAAGAACGCCGCAAGGGCTGGCGTGAAGCAGCGAACGAAAAAACCGTGGAACTTGGCTGGCTCGCACGAAAAACTTCGCGCCACGCGCGTTACGAACCTTTGACCCTTGCGCAAATAAATTTGTAGCGGAGTTTGTTTTAACCACCAATGCACACGAAGAAACACGAATGGGAAAACGGTTTGATCCTTCGACTTGGAAATAGATTTTCTCCGTTCGCCCTGGTTTGTTGGCAATCCGATTGAAACTTTTTTGCCTCCCTTTTTTTTCGTGTCCATTCGTGGTTGCTGAAATTTTTTTTATAAGGTTTATGAATCGCGTTGTTGGTCTCGAAACCGAATACGGCTGTCTCACCAATGATCTTCCCGGCACTCCCAGCGCGGTGACGCGAGTGCGCGATTGGATTTTCCGCGAGCAACGTTTTGGATTGATCGACGTGCATCAGCGCGATTGGGACGAACCGGCGGGCAACGGCGGTTTTCTCTTCAACGGTGGCCGCGCTTACATCGACATGGGACATTTGGAATATTGCACGCCTGAATGCATGTCGCTCATTGACGTTCTTCGCTACGACCAGGCTGGCGATGCGATTTTGCTCGAAGCGATCAAAGATTTAGGTTTGGAGAAGAATGTAAATTTTATCCGCAACAACATTGATCACTACTCCGGCGCGACCTTCGGTTGTCACGAAAATTACCTCGTCCGCCGCTCTGCTCCGCTCACCGAGACAAATGTTCATTCGCTCCTGGCGTTTCTTACCTTGCGATTACTTTACGTCAGTGCCGGACGCGTAGGCGCGACGCTCGCTGCGGAATCGCGTGGAGAATTTACCAAGCCCGGTGCGGACAATGTTTTTCAAATCAGCCAGCGCGCCGATTATATCAACAATGATCTTTTCGAATGGGTCCAATTCAATCGCGCCATCATCAACACACGGGACGAACCGCTGGCCGACGCGAGAAAATATCGTCGCCTCCATCTTTTGCATGGAGACACCAATGTCCTGCCGACCACCTTGCTGTTGAAAGTGGGAACGACTTCGCTCGTGCTCGATTTGCTCGAACTCGATTGCCTGCCGAAGATTATGCTGGCTGATGCGGTGACGACATTTCGTACTGTCGCCCACCAACTCACCGGACCATGGTTGGTTCCGCTCCCCGACGGGCGTTGCATGGATGCGATTGAGTTGTTGCAGCAATACCAAGAGGCGGCCAACCGCGAGCTTCGAGGGCGCGACATTGAAACCGACGATCTCTTGAAGATCTGGGGCGCGACTCTCGCATCTCTCGCCAGCAAGCCAGAAGAACTCGTCGGCAAAGTGGACTGGATCACCAAACATTGGCTGCTCAAACAATTTAAAGAGCAGGAACAAATTGACTGGAGCGATGCCTGGTTAAAATCGCAAGATTTGGAATTTCATCACGTAGATCCTACGCGGAGCCTTGGCTTGGCCCTGGCTCAAACCCCTGCTCCATGGATTATTTCGGCGCAGGACATTACGGAGGCGACATTGCATCCGCCGAAGAATACGCGCGCTTTCGTTCGTTCGCGCGCCATGCAACTGCTGAGCAAGCAAAACGTCGAATATTATGTCGATTGGGAAATTACTGGAGCGGATGGCGGTGATTCACTGCATCTCCTCGATCCGTTTGATTCATCGCCGCAGCAAGCGGATACTTGGAGCAAATATTTGACGGAAACCAGCCACAAACCATCTCATCGTCGGCACAAAATCGGGTGAGCGGCTGATATTCAAAACTACTTTACTATTTCACGCATGAGTTTACCCCCTCTGATTTTAATTCACGGATATCCGTTCGATCACTCCATGTGGCAATTTGTTGTAGCCGCACTCAGTCATCAAACCAGAGTTCTCACTCCTGACCTCCCTGGGTTTGGGGACAATCCTGTCGATAGCGCCGAGCCTTCTATCGATCAAATGGCCGACGATATCGCGAAGTTTTTTGATTTTCATAACATCAAACAGGCTGTGGTCGGGGGTATGTCGATGGGCGGTTACGTTGCGCTCTCCTTTGCGGAACGGCATAAGGAACGCCTTGCTGGACTCGCTTTAATCAGCACCCAATCCAACGCCGACCTTCCGGAAAATCAACAAGCCCGACGCGAACTGATTGAAAAAGTCCGACGTGAAGGAACGACGCGCGCTTCCGAGGCGATTCTTCCCAAACTTTTCTCCGCCACCCACCGCGACAATCCTAAGCTGGCGCGGTTCGCAATTGAGGGAGCGGAAAAAGCGGGCGTTGCAGGAATTTGTTGGGCGCTTGAAGCGATGGCACGTCGCCCGGATCGAAGCGCCGTTCTGACTGCTTTAACGGTACCCGCAACCGTGATCCACGGTGCGGAAGATCAAATTGTGCCAACCGGGCGCGCCCGCAAAATGGCCGAAGCTATTCCGAATGGGATCTACGTCGAGATTCCAGGCGTCGGGCATGCCTCTCCGCTGGAAGCCGGTGAGAAAATCGCGGACGCTCTTTTGGAACTCTTGCAACGATCCGCCGCGTTTCTCAACCGCAATCCGGCCGCTAACGACGATGTATCCCGGAATCGGCCTGGGATAATTTGGTCCCCAACCGAGCGCGGGCTTTGATGCGGCGCATTGAAGATGCTCGCGTCATGCCTCACCATCCAAACATGACAGATGAATTGGCGGACGCCGTTCGCACTCTCGGCCTTGAAAGTTATCGTCGGCACATTTTTCTTTGCGCCGATCAAACGGAAGCCAAGTGCTGCTCGAAAGAGGATGGACTTGCCGCCTGGGAATTTTTGAAGAAACGATTAAAGGAACTAAATCTAGTGGGTGCCAATCCGCTTGTTTACCGTAGCAAAGTGAATTGCCTGCGCGTCTGCGCCCGTGGCCCAATCGCCGTCGTCTATCCTGAAGGCACTTGGTATCACTCCTGTTCTCCGACCGTACTTGAGCGCATCATTCAGGAACATTTAATCAATGGCAAAATTGTCTGCCAATACGCTTTCGCCCAAAATCAGAAGTAGCCGTTAAAAAACCGATATCTAATTTGTCAAATTCCGCCACTAGAAGCCCCACGAGCGCTTTTGAATTTGAGGTCAAAACAAACTGCGCTGACGTAGGCGCTAGGTGTTGTTGAAACCTTATAGCCGATCTTTTTGAGGAACTCTTGGTCCTCAGACGAATGTCCTTTCTCCATGCCGAGTTTGAGCGTGCCAGTCGTTTGCAGACGGGGAGCTTTCATCGCGTCATCCATCGAAGCGCCGAGGCCGACATAATTAATGAGCACTTCGAAAATACTGTTCGGGATGCGAGTGCCCCCTGCTCCACCGATGGCAAGCACCGGTTTTCCGCCGCGCGTCACGACGGTGGGACACATGTTGTTCACAGCACGTTTGCCGGGGCCCGGAGAATTGGGACGGCCGGGACGCGGATCGAATCGCCACATGCCATGACCGAGAACCATCCCGAATTCCTCGACTAATACACGCGCGCCAAAGCCGCTTCCATGCGTCAATGTGACCGCAACCATGTTTCCGTGACGATCGACCGCGCTGATATTTATGGTGCCCTCGTCGTCGAACGAATCAATTTTCAACGGGACGGGCCGACTTTCTTTCACCGCGAGTTGAACCTTTGTTTTCATTTCATGGGCGCGCGCGGATGAAAGAAGTTTCTCGACAGGCACTTTGACTTTTTCAGGATCACCGAAGAATTGCGCACGATCGGCCCACGCGATGCGGAGGGCTTCGAGCTTGGCCTGGAGACGTTCGCGTGCAGAAAGTTTTGCCCAGCCAAGCGATTTCAAAATCGACATGGCTTCAAGCATCATCAATCCGGGCGAGGTCAGAGGCGCGGTGTGAATGGTCAGGCCGTTCCAGTCCAATTTTAATGGCTTCATTTCGCGCGCTCGATAAGCAGCCATGTCTTCGACTGTCACCAATCCACCGTTGGTTTGGAATGCATCCGCAATTTTTTGGGCAATGTCGCCGCGATAAAACGATTCGACTGAATTTCGTTCGGCCAGTGTCTTGAACAATTGCGCGAGTTTAGTATTTTTTCGCGTTTCGACATTGGCTCTCGACCGGGAAGATTCTGGAGTGGGATTGTCACGCGAGGCGTCCAAAGCAGCTTGAGTTTTCGTTTCAGAGGGCACCGAGACACCTTCTTCGCACAGCCGAATCGTGGGAGCGAGAACATCGCGCAAGGAACGCGTTCCATATCGCTCCAAGGCGAGTTGCAATCCTGCCGGAGTTCCCGGAACGGCCGCTGCGAGCCATCCGTGGTAATTCAGATTTCCTTTCACGCGACCTTTTTCATCGAGCGGAAACATCTCCTCGCGTGCTTTGGCTGGCGCGGCCGAATTGAAATCGATGGCGGTGATTTTGCCGTTCGCGAGGGCAATGATGGCGTGTCCGCCGTAACCGCCGAGGCCGCATTTGCTGGGCGAAGTTATTCCTGCTGCAAAAGCCGTCGCGATAGCCGCATCAATTGCATTCCCGCCGTCCGACAAAATTGCTTCACCGATTTTGGCGGCCACGGGTTCACCCACCACCGCACCAAACGAGTTTACGGATGATTCTTTGCCTGCAAAACAGAACGCTGGCCTCAGCATCCCAACGGCAACGGCTTTTCCGGTGAGGTTCAGCATTTCACGGCGACTGTATTGCAATCTGCTCATCATGGTTCTTCGCACTACTTTTGGCAATCTGGACACCAGCAAGTCGTTCGTCCGCCAATCGTGGCGTGGTCGAGGATGGCACCACAACGCGGGCAATGACCTTTCTTCTTCCAGCGATATTGAAAGAGCCACGATTTTGGCGGGTCGGAAAAATCTTTACCAATGATTTCGAGTGCGCGTTGCGCCACAAAGCGTGTTTTCTGAAAAATTGTTTTTAATTTTGACGCATCTATTTTTCCAGCGACGGTGCGCGGATGAATTCGAGATTGCCACAAGATTTCGTCCGCCATCCAGTTGCCGATTCCGGGAAACCCATTTTGCAGTAACAAAACAGCTTTGATCGGCGCTTTGCCATGTTTTCGCAAAAATGTCTTAAACCGCGCGAAGGTAAAATCCAG
Source organism: Limisphaerales bacterium (assembly GCA_046593365.1). GTDB lineage: Bacteria > Verrucomicrobiota > Verrucomicrobiia > Limisphaerales > CANJXF01 > CANJXF01. Next base: position 7,357 of record JBKJOA010000352.1, on the reverse strand, counting down.
TGAACTTAAACCAGCGGGAAGTCTCGTCCACCAGTCTGGTTTGTCAGGTCCTTGATGAAAAAGGACGCGGCCAAAAAGGCGCGGGTCGCTAAAAACCAGTGCATGGTTTTTCTGCCGAAGAACCAAATGATCGTGTTTAAGCGGAGCGAATGATGCGTTTTTTTCCAAGCGCAATTTGCCGGTCATGCCCAAATGCAACCCCAGCCACCCGTGTTCACCGAACCGAAATAGCATTTGTTTTCCGTGAGCGAACGATTCTCTGAACCTGGCACCGTTCAAAGTTTTCTCCATTAATTTTGCATCAGTCCCTCGAAAAATTCGTTTGGAAGAATGCATCTGCACGGACAGTATTTTCTGGCGGAGTCCGGCGTTCCACTGCTTGCGATAAAATTCAACTTCGGCCAATTCGGGCATTTCGAAAATGTAGTGAGTCATTTGTAACACCGCAATCTGGGAACACTGAACATTGGGTTGCCCAATTTGAGGAATCTCCGATTCATGGAAGCCATATCGAGCACCATGAAACAAAACCCGTCTCGCCAGATGAATGGAAATATTTTTCTTTCCACAAGAGCCTGTTTGAAAACTCATTTGAGCTTCAACCCGGCGGCGTTCGGAGTTCCGCCTTCAGGCGGTTTCCGCGCTCTGCCGCCTGAAGGCGGAACTCCAAACCGGGGTTTTCAAACAGGCTCTAAGAGAAAACCTGATGCTACAAAAATAAAAAACCTGATTGCCAGTCAAGCTGCGTTCAGTTTTCGTAACGGTGTGAATGCAACTTCCGCCTGGCGGAGGAAAACAGGAACAAAAAAAGACTGAGTTAAAAAAAATATGAAAATGAAAAACATGTTAATGATTGCCGCTGCGGTGCTGGTTACGACGAGCATGGCCAAGGCAGAACACCAATGGGACTGGAGTATGAAGGATCGTTTTCATTATGAAACCGACTCCAAAGAAATCTTCGCTCCAGAGGAATTCACAATCGATCTGGCCGCCGCTTATGGCGTTGGCAAAGCCAAATTCAACGACACGTTTGACCGGAGCATCAAACGCGATCAATTCGGCAGAAGTGGTAGATACGGCGCAAGTATCGGTGCAAATTATTTTATTACCCGAAATTTCGGGCTTGGTATTGATGCATTCGGTTTGCACAACGGCGGCGATTTAGTGGATGCTACCTCTGGCAGTGTCATTCTCCGACTTCCGGCAGGTCATTTCGCACCCTACTTTTTTGGGGGTGGAGGACGCACCTTCGAGGGGCCGGATTCATGGACTGGACACGTCGGGGTCGGCTTGGAAGTACGGCTTAACGCCCGCACGGGGATCTTCCTTGATGGACGCCACACATTTTTAGAAAAGAACAACACATCGGATTTTGCACTCATCCGTAGTGGACTGAGATTTGCATTCTAAAATTGCCACACCTTTAAACGCCGAAGGGATTCCTTCGGCGTTTTTTTATGTCGATAACCGACCTTCTCCGACAGGTTGAGCATGTCTAATCTGACTCCATAATCAGGGCGGTTTCAGGAGGCAGATGTTCCACAGGTGAAGCATCGTATAAAATGATTATTACCTACAAAGAAATCGCCAATCGTGCGTTTCAAATTTGGAAAAATGAGGGTGAACCGGAAGGAAATGAACAGGAGCATTGGCTGAAAGCCGAGATCGAACTTCGCAAGGTGAGCATGAAGGAACAGAAAGGAAAAACTGTTTCGTCTCGGGACCCGGCGATGATGAAAACGCCGAAAGGCGGGAACTCTTAATACCGATCGACCCTTTTTGCTTCGCGGAACGGGATTGAAGAGCGCACAGCTTTAGTTATGCTTCGGTTCATGTCCGAAGAAAACGCCATGCTTCATTATGTCGGTGAAGCGGGGCGAAACTATCACGAAGGCAAACGTGGAATACCCTTGGCCTGCATTCCATGGGTAGCTGCACTTCGGTCCGAGAAGTTGGCACCTTACATAAAGGTGACGGACACCGTTTTTGAATTCGGTGTTGGTTCTGGATGGAACCTGGCCCATCTGGTTTGCGCGAAGCGGATTGGCTTCGATGTTTCCAAGTTTCTCGAACCTGAAGTCCGCCGACACGGCATTGATTTTATTACAGACACGCAAACCATTCCTGCGAACTCCGTCGATGTTGCCCTCTGCCATCACACGCTTGAACATGTGCTGAATCCGGTGGAGGTGTTGCAGGAAATGAATCGCGTGCTTCGAATCGCCGGAACGCTGCTTCTGTTCACTCCATTTGAAAAAGAACGCAGATACCGCAAGCATGATCCTGCTGAACCGAACCATCATCTCTTTTCCTGGAATGTGCAGACTTTAGGGAATCTTGTTACCGAGACGGGCTTCCAACTCGTCGAAGCGCACCTCGCCCAATTTGGCTACGACCGCTTCGCCGCAACCCTGGCAACTCGCTTGCGACTGGGAGAACAAGGGTTCCGCCTTCTGCGTTCCGCCACACACCTCCTCAAGCCCGCCTCCGAAATCCGCGTCGTCGCCAGGAAGGTGGTTTGAAAGCTCTGGTTAAATTTTATGCTTTGGAAAAGAAAACCCAAAGAAGAAAAATGGTCGGGACGGTGAGATTTGAACTCACGACCTTCTGAACCCCATTCAGACGCGCTACCAAGCTACGCTACGTCCCGACCGATTGCGCTTTGCAGCACGAAGAAATAGTATGGTGTGCTGCGACGAATTCAACAACTTTCAAGTTCTGCGTCAGCGATCTTTTGCCGCAAGTCACTTTTTCTGCAATGTGTCGATCTGGAGTTGGATCGATTCAGGAACCGGCGACTTCTCTTTAAGCATTTTCAAATAGATAATTGCTTGCGCGACCTTACCTTCCTTTTCCTCGAGCTTCGCAAGGTTGCCGATGATTTGCTGATAGCTTAATTCGTTTGGTTTCAAACCAGCCTTTTCCTGCGCCTGCCACTTGCCCAATGCGATCTCCCAAAGATTTCTCGCACGAGTCGCGTCGCTCCTGCTTTCGGCAAAAACCTCGCCGAGTTGAAAATAAAGTTCGTAACTGTCCGGATTCGCGCGCAAGCCGTCCCGTAAAAATTGCTCGGCTTCAGGCGCTTTCCCCAATCGCTTCCGTAACCAGTAAGCCGCCACGGTATAAGTTTCTATGCGTTGTGGATCTAATTCCGCCGAGAGCCGCAACCAGGGTAAAATTTCCCTTTCGCCGCCGCTTTCCAGATGCGAATGACGCGATGGAAAAAATTCCCGGCTGAACCGGTCGATCCAATCTTTCGGAGGTCCGAGAAAACCGTCCTCTGATTTCACCTGCTCATTGTGTCCGCATGTTTCGGAGTGCTGATGCTCCGCGTGCTCGACGTGATTTGTTTCGTCGGCATGATCGTCGTGGTCGCTTTCGTCTTTTGATTCTCCGGCCTGCTCTCCCCTCAGATGCGATTCCTCTTCTTTTTTCGGCGTGTCAAAAATGGTCGGGTAGTAGCCACTGTGAAAATATGCGTCGGCTTTCGCAATCATCTGATTGGCAAACAAACGTCGGCTGTCACCAATCAAAACGGAAAGGAAATCCCCACTCTGATTCTCCGCCCCGCTCCATTTTTGATACCACGGTTCCAGAAACGAAACGCAACTCAGGCAAATCGTGAACAAAAAAGCTAAAATGAAACGAGGTGAAGCCATGTCAGTTCAGACTTTTACGTCGAAAAACAACCCATGTTGTCACCAAGAAAAACAGCGCGTAGGCGAGTCCATAAAGGCTGGCGAGCAGCCACATTTTCCAGGGAATCAACGGAAGATTGTGAATGATCAATTGGCGCACATCAAACAGTTCCAGATGTGGGAGCGCAAAATAAATCGAATAAACAATCGAGCGACCCGGCTCGGCCATCTGTAGTGCGACCTTATTAAGGTGACGCGCGATAAATAGAATTCCGACGATCACAATGAAACTGATCGTGGCGTTGGACGAGACTGCGGTGAAAACCACTGATCCCAACAAGACCAGGGCGATGACGATGCCGAGGAAAATCCAATGCAACCAGATGGCCTGAAAATAATTCAAGACCGGCCAATGGTGTTCGCGGGTGCCACTGATGACACCGAAAAAAACGTAAAATAATAACAACGCGAGACCACTTGAAAACCAGCAACCAAAAAATTTCCCGAGCACCAGTTGGCCACGGGTAATCGGTTTGGCGAGCAGTGGAAAAATGGTGCGGTTTTCCTTCTCGGCCGGGAGTTGGCGCGCGGCTGTGGTGATCGCAATCACCATGGATGAAACCCAAATCAACAGAAGACAAATTTCTTTCAGGTAGCGAACAATTTTGTCGTCATTAAAAAGCTTGAAAGAACCCATGACGAGCGTGATGAGCGCGGTGAGGATGAACAGAACGTAAAAGTCTTTGCGGCGATACAGTTCCTTCAGGACAATTCCAGAAACAGCAAGAGCGTTGTTCATATCAGGCGGCCACTTCGTATCCGATGATTTTTAAAAAAATATGTTCCAGATCACATTTGTATTGGGTAACCAGATCGCTGACCCGCCCTTCCACTTTGAGCTGGCCTTCATTTAGAATTGCGACGCGATCACACACCGTTTCCACCTCTCCCAATTCGTGCGAGGAAAAGAAAACGGTTTTGCCATCATTTTTCAGTCGCTGAATTATTTCGCGCACTTTCATCCGGCCGACCGGATCAAGTCCGCTCGTTGGTTCGTCGAGAATCAAGAGGTCAGGATTATTGATCAATGCTTGCGCCAGGCCGACCCTTTGTTGCATCCCTTTGGAGTAAGTGCGAATGAGCCGTTTCCGCGCATGTTCCAGCTCCACCAGTTTTAAAGCGGCATCAATGCGCAATTCCCGTTCCGCACTCGGAATTCGAAAAATCTTCGCGTAAAAGCGCAACAACTCTTCCGTGTTGAGAAATTTGTAATAATAGGTCAACTCCGGCAAATAGCCGATCCGCTGCCGGGCAATTGGCTCGCGAACGTCCACTCCGAAAATCGAGGCCGACCCGCTGGTCGCGTTTACGAAACCGAGCAGAACATTCATCGTCGTGGTTTTGCCCGCGCCGTTCGGCCCGAGAAAACCGAACACTTCGCCAGCTTGCACTTGGAGATTCAAATCGTTGACGGCGAGCTTGATCCCCTGCCCGGCTTCGCGGCTGCGATACTCGACGCGTAAATTTTTAATTTCCAGAATGGCGCTCACGGCAGCTATTAAAAAACAGTTTAGTGATTTGGCGAGGATTTTTTCGCCGCGCTCCTGAGCGAGGGCGCATCTTGAGACTGCTACCGTTTGGAATTCCGCCTAGGCGGTGGGGAGAAATACCACCAATGACCGCCTAAAGGCGGAACTCCAAACGATTCTGGTTGCTCGCTTTGTCGCAGGGTCAAGATGCACCTCCTGAGCGAGGGACAAATCTAACCTGTTCGAGGCTCTTGCAAAAACCCGCCGAGGCATCGGTAGTGGCTCAGTTTGGTTTGGAGTTCCGCCTTTAGGCGGTCCGAAACCGCGTCAACGCGAAACTCCAAACCCGCAACGATTCAAATTGAACCACTACCGAGGCATCGGAACTGCCGGCGAGAGGAGGCGGTTTGGTTCGCTTCGATAACCGGCCGCGGAATTTTCCAATTCCAAAGCCGGTGACCAAGGCAGACGCATCAAAATCCCCTTTGTTTTTCAGAATATTTCATTAACACCGTGGCTTTAACCTTTTTTGGTATTTACATGCTTCTTCAGAAGTGGGTAGATACGAGAAGGTTATGTCGATTTCGTTGTCACCGATCACGATCTTTTCCACGAGGCTTTCGGCGATTTTGCGCTTATCCCCAAGTGGCAGAGACGGCCAGCGGGCGTGAAGCGTGTTGGCTTCGTGCAGGATGTCCTCGGCTGAGAGGGTATTCACTTTCATGAAATCGACCTCGGCTTGCAACTTTGGCAGTTCGGAATTGAGTTGGTTCAACCGTTCTTCGGCAGGCTTATAGAACTCGCCAAATCCTTGGGACGTGATTTGGTCATCCAAATACAGCCGGTGTGTGCGCGTCATTTCATCGCGGACTTTTTGAACTTCCCGCTCATGGGTCGCGAGCAATGTTTCTTTTTCAGAAAGATTTTTGACTGCGTTTTTCAGATGTTCTCCGATGCGTTCCGGCTGCGCAAAGAACGCTTTCAATTCCTGATGAAAAATATTCTCCAAATCCAGAATGGGAATTTTGTTGTGGCATTTCCGGCAAATGTATTTTGAGGCACCGGCTTGGACATACATTTTGTCGCCACAAGCGCAATGGGCCAAACTGCCAAAAAGCTGAACGGGCAATTTGCCGCGGCGCTTGGCGCTTTTTAACTGTTCCTCAATAATCTGGTTGGCCTGCTGCCAGAGCGCTTCGGAAACGATTGGTTCGCAGAGAACTTTGCCCCATTGATCTTCCGGTTTGGTTTCGTATTTCCAGGTGCCGAGGCAGCGGAAGCGGTTGAAATAATAAATGCCTTTGGCGCTCGGATCGACCAATGCCCGATGAATTTGCATGTCGCGCCACGGAACGCCCGTGCGGGTTCGGTATCCGGCAACATTCAGAAGTTTGGCAACGACCCCTTTGCGGCGGTGTTGCACAAAAAGCTCAAACATCTTGCGGCGAATGGGTGCTTGTTCGGGATGGATGATGAGCTTACGGTCTTTCCATAGATAGCCGTAGGGAGTGCTGCCATTAATCGGTTTTCCGAGTTTGGCGCGGATCAGAACCGAAGCATTCACCCGCTCTACGATTTCTTCCCGCTCCCATTGGGCGAAGACACCAAGAAGATGAAAAAACATCCTGCCTCCTGCGGTGCTGGTGTCGATGGCTTCGGAAAGGGAAATGAGGTCGGCTTTGTGTTTGTTAAAAAAATCTGAGAAATCTTCTAACTCGCGACGGTTGCGCGAGAGGCGAGCAAGTTTGGAGAACACCAATCCCGTAATATGGCCGCGCTCAATGTCTTTCATCATGCGCTTGGCTTCGGGATTGGTGACAACGCCTTTTCCAGTTTGACCGCTCAAGTCATATACTTCTTTGACATTCCACCCTTTGCTCTTGACGTAACTGCGGGCGCGTTCGAGGTGGTGTTCGGGGCTGTCGCCCTGGGCTTGATCTTCGGTAGAAACTCGAATCCAGATGCCAACGTTCTTTGAGGAATCTGTCAGATGATGAGGCGTTTTCATAAAAAAGAATGTAACTATATCGGTTACGATTTCAACAAAAAAGTCGTAAATTTCTCCCGATTTTATAATCTCAAGAAATGAAGGATGGCGAAATGGTTGATGATGCAAAGCTCGCTGCATTGGCAAAGAAATGCAGAGAATCTACCGGGAAAAACCGCGCTCAAGCGGCCAGAGAGCTTAAG
>JBKJOA010000104.1:0-2550 GCA_046593365.1 Limisphaerales bacterium | reverse complement strand
CACACCGAACAAAAGTGTCAGTGATGCAAGTGGAGTAGCAGCTTTTGGAAATTTTTCCCGAATGACCAACGCGCCAACCCCAAGAAGCGCGGTTGAGTAAAAGATGAAACTTAATTTCTGCGCCCGCTCCATGTGTTCATCCAGCGCGGCTTGTCCGGCATCATCGGCTAGACCGCGAATATTTTTGTAAGCGTTGGTTCCAAAATGAATGGTCGGCCAAACCGAAGCAGCCGAAATAATCACAAGGCAAAGCCCGATAGTTTGCGCCGTTCTGTTTTTGGTCAGCAACGCCGCGCCCAAGGCGAGAAGTCCCATCACCATTCCGTAACCGGGAATAGGATTGAGCAAGACGTGGATGTATTCGGGCGGAAAACCAAACAGTCCATTTCCCGCCGCGTGTTCCTGGCCTTCATGCGCGAACGAGGTGGACACGGTGATGATGCCGATTGCCAAGGTTGCCAATAAAATTTTCAGAGTTTTCATGCGTTAATTATTTTCCGATTGATGAATAGAGTTTTTCCGTAACGTAAAACGATACGGAACGAGCGAGGAAAGCGAATCAGCGGCGCAGGTCTGCGCTATTGATTCAACTCAGAAGGACGGGAGGAGCCTGACTGCGAAACGCCGGGCCAAGATACACTTCGGGCGTGAAGACCCATTCGCGTTGCCGAGCTTGGCGGAACATCGACGTTTCCGACTGCGGAACGGTCAACAATTGCGAGAAAGAAGTAGAAGCCAAGATGTAAGCCAGACCGAAATCTGGTTTGGCAATTACGATGGTGTCCGTTGTGTGAGAAAATGCTTTAAGAGAATCGCAGAAAGAATCATCACAACCATTGTGGTTCTTGGAAGCTGGCGCTTGGTCATGATCATGGTCGGGATGCGCGTCTGCCGCCTGTTCATCGTGATGATTGGGCTGACAATGAGAATCTCTTAAAAAACAGTTCGCGGAACAAAAGGTTAAAGCTGCCAGCCAAACAACCAAAGACAGCGCTGCGCAAATGCGAATCAGCGGCGTCAACTTTGTTTTGTCTAAACACTTCATAAACTTTGTGCGATGGCAAACTGCACACGGCATCTATATTTGTCAACTGACCGGCCCCCTACGATTTCGCACGAGAGAAAACAATTGCTTGTCCGCGAAGGTTGCTCTGGCGAATCGTAAAACTTCAAACCTTACCCTTACAGAGTTACGACTAAACAGATTGAAGCCGCGCAATGGTGAGCCGCTGCGTTGCGTCATCGGTTTCGACGAGCCTTTGCAAGGTAATAGAGCCAGCAACTCGCTGTTCGGCTTTTTGAATCTCGTCGAATTTTTCCCGGACCATCGCGCGCGTCGGCTCGTCGCGCGTGTCGAGGGCGCGGCCTATTCCAGCCCGCATGGAATCCAAAATATCCTGATAAGAAATTTGATGGAGCGGACGCGCCGGCGCGTAAGCCGTTTCATCGGGTAACGCTGAGGCAACGCAAAGAATTAATTTAGTGTGCAAAAGCGGATGCATCACTTTGCCGACGAGTTGGCTCGGCACACACAACGCCTCGGCAATCTCAGAGCGGGTCGGCGGTCGTTCTCCGCGATGAAATTTTTGCGCGATAAAAGTCATCAAACGCAGCGCGACAAATTCACGCCCCCGCTCGCTGACGTTTTCAGTTTGCCGTTCCTGAATGTAGGCCCGTCGATTCTGATAACCATACGCGACCTGCGCGCCGAAAAGAACAATGAGCCAGGAAAAATAGATCCCGATCAAAAACACCGGCACGATAGCGAGTTTCCCGTAGATTTCACTGTTGCGCGCAACCAGTTGTCCGAAAAAAGCGACGCTGAAAACATTGTTCAGATGCCAAAGACACCCCCCCACAATTCCGCCCACCAATGCTGCGCGCCAATTGACTTTAGTGTTGGGCATTAGTTGATAAAAACCGGCGAAGGCAAAAATCAACAACAGGAGAGGTAAAAATTGGTAGATGACGCCACCAATGAAAGGATTTACGTCAATCTTCGTGGTGTCGAAATTGGGACCAACCTTCAGTCCCATGACGATGAGCAGAAGGATTGGACCCAGCGTAATCAACGCCCAATATTGGACGATGCGCGCAAACCAGCTTCGGCCCTGGGTGACGCCCCAGATGTCATTAACCGTCGCCTCTATGGTACTCAAAAGTGAAATGGCAACAAACACCATCGCGATGATCGCAGTGGCGGCAAGTTTTCCGCTGCTTACATTTTTGATGTAGTCGTTGATGCTTTTGGCGACCTTTTGACGTCCGCTCAATTCGCCGGTTTCCGATTTTGATACGAGATCCAATTGCGGCGCGACTTTTGAGACGAAGGTATTGACGATCTGCTCGATTCGTTGTTCACCGCCTTTGGACTGGAGCAGACTGGTTGAAATACTGATTCCCACTGCCAACAACGGAACCAGCGCGAGCAAAGTTGTGTAGGCGAGAGCAGACGCGCGCACGGGACAGCGATTGCGCCAGAAACTTTTCCCGACCATGACCCAGAAGTGCGCGAATTTTTCCAGCCACACCATCTCTGTCTCGCCGTGC
>JBKJOA010000392.1:0-4062 GCA_046593365.1 Limisphaerales bacterium | reverse complement strand
TCGCTTGCTCACGATTGACGGCTACGCTCGCATCGACTTGCGTCTGACGGCCAGGAACGAAATTTATTTCATCGAGGCAAATCCAAATCCGATGCTCGCGGCGGACGAGGATTTCGCGCAGTCAGCGCTCAAGGCAAATCTTTCCTATCCGCAATTAATCGATCGGATTGTTCGACTCGGACTGAAAACAATTCGGGATTGATGAGAATGATTTCGTAGCAGCCGAGGTGGCGAGGCTCTAATATTTCGGCCATCCCCAGACGATGCGAAAAAATTGGAGCCTCTGGCTCCTCGGCTGCTACGAGTTTTGAAGGGATTTCAAGTCCGCGCTCTGAAGATTTAAATTCGACAGTTTAATTCCGATGTTTACTCTCTTTCATCATGAAAACTCTGCGACTGTTTCGTTTCATCGCCTGTTCTTTTATTCCAATTCTTATGTTGAATTCATCCACCACGAACGCAGCGAACGCAAAAGAACTTCTCGTTTACTTCGGCACGTTTACTAAAAAAGGTGGCAAAGGGATTTATGTTTCGCGTCTCGATCTGGCGACGGGAAAATTATCCGCGCCTGAACTCGCTGTCGAAACGACGAATCCTGGTTTCCTTGCGATTGATCCAAGCCAGCGGTTTCTGTTTGCGGTGGGTGAAATGAAAAATGCCACCAATCAACCGCGCGGCGCGGTGAACGCGTTCGCCATCGACTCCCAAACGGGCAAACTGAGTTTCCTGAATCAGGAGAGTTCGGGAGGAAACGATCCCGCCCACCTCGTTGTGGACAAAACCGGCAGCTTCGTATTGGTCGCCAACTATGGAAGCGGTAGTGTGGCGACTCTGCCGATTCACGCTGGCTTTTTGGGGCGCCCAACGGCCTTCGTGCAACACACCGGCTCGAGCATCAATCCGCAACGCCAAAAAGAGCCGCACGCCCATTCCGTGAATGTCGATCCAGCGAACCGTTTCGCCTTCGTGGCGGACCTCGGGGCGGATGAGGTCATGGTTTACAAGTTTGATTCGAAAAAAGGAACACTCGTTCCACACAGTCCGCCTGGAGCACCGGTGGGGCCCGGTTCGGGTCCGCGCCATTTCGCATTTCATCCGAGTGGACGCTTTGCTTATGTCATCAATGAAATGCTCTGCACGGTGACCGGCTTCAGTTATGACGCGAGAACGGGCCGGTTAAAAACCTTGCAAACCATTTCCACGTTGCCTGCGGGACAGAAGCTGGAATCGAGTTTCAGCACGGCGGAGGTGCAGGTGCATCCGTCAGGAAAATTTCTTTACGGCTCCAACCGTGGCCACGACAGCATCGCGGTGTTCGACATCAATGAACAAACTGGCGAGTTGCTTTTGCTGGAACACGAATCGACCCAAGGGAAGACTCCGCGCAATTTCGGCATTGATCCGACCGGCGAATTTCTGCTCGCTGCCAATCAGGATTCCGACATGGTCGTCGTTTTCCGCATCGATCAAGTAAGCGGACGGATGGAAGCAACTGGGCAAAAAATCGAAGTGCCGATGCCTGTTTGCGTGAAGTTTTTGAAGCTGTGAATCACCAGCACGGTCAAACTCAACTCCGTCCGCACTGCTTCCAGTCCTTTGCGCACAATTCAGAATTTGCTTTGACCCGGCGAAGCTAATAGAGAAAAGTCATTTTTAAACCAGAGATGCCCTCTGGAGTCATCGTGAGAGAGTTGGAAGGGCAACGTTACGCATGCGAACACTGAGTCATCTTTTTCAAAGCAACAAAGCTTGGGCCGGGCAGATCCGGCAGCGAGACCCGGATTTTTTCCTCAAACTTTCACAACAGCAGTCGCCCAGCTACCTGTGGATTGGCTGCTCGGACAGTCGCGTGCCCGCCAATGAGATTGTTGGGCTGCTTCCCGGCGAGTTGTTCGTCCACCGGAATGTCGCCAATCTGGTCGTGCATACGGACCTCAATTGTTTGTCGGTAATGCAATTTGCCGTGGATATTCTGAAAGTGCGCCACATCATCGTCTGCGGACACTATGGATGTAGCGGAGTGAAGGCGGCGTTTCGGCGGGATCGGCTGGGCTTAAGCGATAATTGGTTACGCCATCTTCAAGACGTGCGGCTGAAGCATGAGAAGAGTCTGGCGAGCGTAAGTGGTGATTCTGCGGCTTGCGACCGGCTCTGCGAGTTGAACGTCATCGAGCAGGTGGTCAACGTCTGCCAGACCACGATCGCTCGCGACGCATGGGAACGTGGACAGGAGCTGACGGTGCATGGCTGGATCTACGGGATACAAGACGGGATTCTGCGAGACCTGAATGTCACTGTCGCCGGTTTTGACGAGACTCTTCCAGCGTATCACGCAGCGATTGCCGCCTTAATATGATGGGCGGCGGACTAGCCTAGAATCGGCTGCTACAAATTCAGTTCCCCGCGTAATACGCATCTACTTTCGCGCTCACATCTTTGTAGCCGATATCGACTTCGTAGATTTGTTTAAACTGCTCAATGGCTTCATCCGCTTTGCTCATTTTCTCCAAAACACAGCCGAGCGCGTAAATAAGATCTTTTTTCTCCTCATCGAAGGTGAGTTTTTCCTTAAGCGCTTCCTGCAAGGTGCGCGCGGCCATGTCATTCATGCCGCGATGAGCAAAACATTGGCCGAGCAAACTCATCGCCTGCACTTTGCGATGCGGATTGGCCCGGGCTTTTTGCAATTCCTGGATCGCTTCGCCAATTTTTCCCGTCTTGAAATAGAGTTGGCCGAGTTCAAAACGAATTTGCAAATCGTTAGGATACTTTTCCGCGCGCCCCTTGCATTCATCCAGAAAAAAGCTGTCGCGCTCCGCTTTGAGCCGCGCGGTCTGCGCATCGTAATCCGCCGCCTCTGGATCAAGTTGCGAAAGCGCCTGATCCAGCTTCTTCAGGGTTATTTCGGAAATGGTCTTTTCCAAAGCAGAGTCGGATGCGCCTTCAGAGTCGGCTATTTTGCGATAAAAAAGCAGCGCCCTGTCAAAATCTTTTTTCTGAACATACAACTCCGCGACCGAGCGCAGCAGCTTCATATTCTTTGGATCCGCTTCAATGCGTACTTCATAATCTCGAATCAAACGATCAGCGACATCTTCGGATTTGACCTGTCGGCCTTCCTGTTCGAGTGCGGTGGCTTCATCTTTGTTTTTAAGAATATCGCGATACGATCCACCTCCGTCAGCGAGAGATTCGTAACCGCCATCCGTCATGGTTTGATTGGCGGAAAGGTTTTTCAACGCTTGCGACAAATTCTGGTCGCCTGGGTGAGCGCGGAGTAATTCCGAGTAAACTGTTTCGGCTTTGGCATTCTGTCCAGAGCGCGTGTAAGCCTCGGCCAATTCCTCATTAAGCTGGCGATCTTTTGGGGAAGCGCGCACGAGAATTTCCAGTGATAAAATGGCCGTCTTTGGAAAATCCGCGGCGAGCGCGGCGTCGGCAATCAGCTTATGACCCGAACCACTGTTGGGATCGCTGTTGAGGATTTGTTCCGCGATATTCAGCGCTTCGATCGGATTATTGCGCAACGCCAATTGCCCTTTCGCAATCAACGGCGAAGAACTGGCGCCGCTAAAAACCTTTTTGAAAAAACCGGTACTGGCCCCAGCTTTCTTAAACTGCGTGGCCCGCAAAGCTTGTCGGCAATCGTAAAACCCGGGTTCCTGCACCAAAACTTGCGTCAAAATCGCCATTGCGTAATCAAGGTTGGATTGCTGAAAATTTTTGAGGCCTTTGTCGTATTGCTCTCGCAACGCTCTGGGAACCTGATTCAAACTTTTCTCTGGCATAAAAAAAGATTAGTTGAACGCGCAAAAAAATCTATAGGAAATAAGGGAGTGATCCGCAGTGGCTACAAAAGAAATCGAGCGTCATTGGAAAAATCACTCGCGCGCGGCCTGTTCCAGGATCGCATCGCGTGTTCAGAAAATGCGCTTGCGAACCGGTTCCGTGACTGGTTCATTAACGGACGGTTGCGCTTATGGTGGAATTGGCAGACACGCTACTTTGAGGTGGTAGTGGGGTAACCCGTGCAGGTTCAAGTCCTGCTAAGCGCACCATTTT
>JBKJOA010000373.1:0-4451 GCA_046593365.1 Limisphaerales bacterium | reverse complement strand
GCCAAATTCGCTGACGATGGTTGAATCGCGTGCCGACAAAAGTTTTTTGAGCAGAGACGATTCTTCCTCGCCATCGCGTGCGATGCGATAGATGAAACCTTCCTGCGCGCGGTAATCGAGCGAAACGTAACTGGTCATCGCGCCGCCGCTGAAGACACGGATTTTTCTCATACGCTCCGGGCTGACGCGGCTCGCAGTGAGATTGGCGACGCAACCGTTGGCGAAACGAATTCGCGCATTGGCGATGTCTTCGGATTTGCTGAGAACGGGAATGCCAACGGCATCGACGCTCGTCACCGGCGACTTTACAAACGCGAGTACGACATCCAAATCGTGGATCATCAAATCGAGAACAACACCGATGTCGGTCGAGCGGGCAGGGTAGGGCGAGAGGCGGTGCGTTTCGATGAAGCGCGGTTCGGTCGCGACGGTTTCGAGATATTTGAAAACGGGATTGAAGCGTTCGATGTGGCCGACTTGCAGCACGCATTTGTTTTGCTGCGCGATTTGAATGAGTTCCGCCGCTTGCGCAGAATCGTCAGTCATCGGTTTTTCGACGAGGAGATGTTTGTTTTGTTGGAGAAGAATTTTCGCGAGGTCAAAATGTGTGGTTGTGGGCGTAACGATATTGAGCGCGTCGCTGGCTTTTGCGATTTCTTCGATGGAATTAAAAGCGCGCACCTGAAATTTATCCGCAATTTTCCGCGCACTTTCAGGAATAACATCGTAAACGCCGACGAACTCAACTTTTTTGGCGGTGGCCAGCTCGGCATAAATTCGTGCGTGCTCTTTGCCGAGCGAACCCGTTCCCAATACCGCAACTTTCAATGGAGATGACACGCCATTGGTATAAAGTTCGTCCGCGAAAGTTCAAAGGTGAAAATGAGATAACAAAAATCGCCGGTCCGTTGGTTGACGAACCGGCGATTTTAGATAGAGGGGAATTTACGGGCAGGAAACGATGAATTGCCCCGCAATGGCCAGAATCTCCGCCATAGTTTTGGGCGTATCAAAAGCCGCAGGGAATGGAATATCCCCGTTGACCAGATTCAAATAGGAAGCGTGGCGTGCCTCCACCGTGGCGATGGTTGCGCCTGCCGTCTGCAATTCGGGGCTATGAATCGACGCGATGGCACCGTCGTAAGCCATGACGCCGGTGTTTTCGAGAGCTTGCCCAACGGCCAAAAAACCGTCGGGCGTTGAGTAGCCGAAATTGTAAGTGCAAGGGCCCACCGGCGTGCCGCCGAGGGATTGAATTACTGAAATCAGCGTGGTGACATGAGTAACTTCATGGTCGCGGATGAGTTTGAGGTAATCGTAAAGTTTCGAAGCTTGATTCGCTCCAAGTCTGGACGTCAACTTGCCACTGCCTATATCTTTCTCGCTGAATCGTTGCAATCCCTGGACGTAAAATGCCGCTTCCAAATGTTCCAGGGTCAAAGCGTAATTCAAAACGGCAATGTCATCGGAAGTGTCATCAGCGAATAATTTGGGAACTCCGATCGTGGAAAGAGCGGCGACGGCTGCGCCTGCTTTCAACGCGTTGCCGAAAAAGCTGCGGCGCGAAGATGTTGTGTTCAGGACTGTGGGCGATACGAGTGTATTTTTCATAATTTTCTTGATTTGCGGTTGCCCCAAGGAATTTTCCCTGGTTTGAAACAACTCGCCTTATGTACCCTTGAATTACGAATAAAACAGGTCGGCGGATGCACCGTATTTTCTATGAGGGAGTGGATGAGGAAAAACGCCCAGATTTTAAAGCTCGTCCTGAAAGATATAACGCGAAACAACGCTTGAACGGGAAATACGTTGGCCTAGATTCGCGGTGTGGAAATTCTTTGTTACCTATTGACCGCCTTCGCCGCGTATTTGCTTGGTTCGATTCCGACCGGCTATCTGGTTGCGAAAGCGAAAGGAGTCGATATTCGGAGCGTTGGCAGCGGCAACATCGGCGCGACGAATGTCTTCCGTATTCTGGGCAAGCAAGCGGGGGTTTTTGTCTTGCTCGTTGATGCGTTGAAAGGTTTTCTCGCGTGCTGGCTGATTGTAAATTTGGTTCGTCAACATATTTGGGCGAACCCAGGTTTTGCTGGCAGAGAAGTTTTGGAAATTATCGCCGGAGTTTCTGCAATCCTTGGACACAACTACACCTGCTTTCTCAAATTCAAAGGTGGAAAAGGAATCGCAACGACCGCCGGGGTGCTAATCGCACTTGTGCCTTGGGCACTGCTAATCGTTCTCGCTATTTGGATTTTGGTTTTTGCAATCAGCCGTTATGTCTCGTTAGCTTCGATTACTGCGGCATTTTGTTTGCCGTTTGTGGTTTGGCTTTTGCGCAGCAGCCAGATCATGATTTTCATCACCACGATTTTGGCATTGCTCGCGATTTACAAACATGCAGCCAATATTAAACGCCTGCTTAACGGAACGGAAAATCGAATCGGTAAAAAGAAAAATGCGGAGGTGGCGAAATGAACATTGTAGTGATTGGCGCGGGCGCTTGGGGGACTGCCTTGGCGAACATCCTTAGCGAAAACAAGCATGAAGTTACGCTTTGGGGACACGACAAAACGCATTTGGATGAGGTTGTTAAAACGCGGCGCAACGAAAGTTATTTACCTGGAATCGAGCTGTCGCGCGAGTTGAAGTTCGAGGCGAATTTATCCAAAGCCGTTCAGAAAAGCGAATGCGCGGTCATCGCAGTTCCGTCGAAATTTTTTCGCGAAGTCACCAGTCAGTTGCCGCGCTACGACGGAATCGCGGTCAGCGTGACGAAAGGAATTGAATACGAAACCGGCTTGACGATGTCCGGCGTTCTGAAATCAGTGATGCCGAACGCGTCTCATTCCGCGCTTTCCGGTCCGACTCTGGCTCTGGAAGTTGCGAAAAATATTCCCGCCGCCATCGTCGCCGCGAATCTCGACACCAAAGTCGCGCAAGTTGTGCAAAATCTTTTTCTGCGCTCGACGTTTCGTGTTTACACCAGCGGCGATTTGCTTGGCGTGGAGTTGGGCGGCGCGCTGAAAAATGTGATCGCGATTGCAGCGGGCATGTCCGACGGACTTGGTTTCGGCGACAATGCGAAAGCGGCTTTGGTGACACGAGCGATTGTGGAAATCCGACGTTTTGGCGTCGCGTGCGGCGCGAATGCCGAAACTTTTTCAGGCTTAAGCGGCCTCGGCGATTTGGCCGTGACCTGTTTTTCAAAACTCAGTCGCAATCGCGGATTCGGCGAGCGACTTGGGCGAGGGGAAGCGATAGAAACTATCTTAGCGAACACGTCGAGTGTTGCAGAAGGTTATCCAACCGCGCGCTCGGCTTTTCATTTGGCGAAGAAATTAAAAATCGAGACGCCGATCATCGATGAAGTTTATGCGATGCTTTACGAAAGAAAACCGATTCGGCAAGCCGTCCAGGATTTGATGAGTCGCGATACAAAGCCGGAGGATTGAATCGTGTTGATTGCTTACACAACAGCGCCTGAAGCAATGGGATCTGGCTTATTAGTTTTTGGGGCGGGAGCAGTATGGGGAATTCGACTTATCTATCGCGGCGTCCGCAACGATATTTTTGACAGCGCAGGAGGCCGTGTTGCTGGCCGTAGTTGGTTTATTGGAGGCGGCATTGTTTTCGTCACAATCTTTATCAGCTACCTCTTGTTCATGTTGCGACAAGGATATTTTTCTTCGTAGCCGACTTATTGGGCGAGTGCATTTTTCATCAACTTCATTAAATCAGAATATTCCTCAACCGCTTTGAATTGTGGGAACTGCTTTTTAATATTATCGGGCGCGTGGAAAAGAAAGCCGACATTCGCCTCAATCAACATCGCGATATCGTTAAAAGAATCTCCGGCAGAAATCACGTTGTAGTTTAGCAGCTTCAAAGCAGCGACCGCTTTTTGCTTTTGCTCCGGTATGCGGATTTTGTAACCGACCACGCGATCATTTTCGATAATCAGGTTGTGGCAAAGCAACGCAGGCCAACCGAGTTGTTGCATGAGCGGTTTGGCGAATTCCTCGAATGTGTCGGACAAAATAATCACCTGTGTAATCGTGCGAAGCTCATCCAAAAAATCCCTGGCACCCTGCATCGGTTTCAATGTGCCTATTACCTCTTGAATATCGGACAATTTCAAATTGTGTTCGGCGAGAATTTTCAGTCGCCCTTTCATCAGCACGTCGTAATCGGGTTCATCGCGAGTCGTGCGGCGCAACGCAGTGATCCCGGTTTTCTCCGCAACAGCGATCCAGATTTCTGGAACCAAGACGCCTTCCAAATCCAAAGTGACGATTGACTGTTTCACGGCGCGGATAATTTCATATCAGAAAATTTTGTCTAGCGAATCAACGTCTTGAAACGCCGATTGGTTTCCCGTTAAGTGAGACGCATGGAACAAATGCTGCCGCCACTCACGCCCGGAACTCTGTATCTAGTGGCCACGCCCATCG
>JBKJOA010000372.1:0-6398 GCA_046593365.1 Limisphaerales bacterium | reverse complement strand
GCGGATGAGAATTGTCCGATTCGCCGACAAGTCATCCCGCGAATTGAAGAAACACAAGTCGCCGATTGGGAAATGAGCGATCCGTGTGGCGAAGATTCGCATTCACCTGTGCCCGGTCTCGTGCATCGCTATCCAGATCGGGTTTTGTTTCTCGTAACAGATCGTTGCGCAGCGTATTGCCGTTATTGCACACGCTCGCGACTCGTCAGCAACGCGAGCGGCTACGATTTTCATCCAGAGTTTGACCGGCAGATTGAATACATCCGAAACAATCCACAAATTCGCGACGTGTTGTTGAGCGGCGGCGACCCGCTTTTGTTCAGCGACGACAAACTGGAATATTTGCTCAAACAATTGCGCGAAATTCCGCATGTGGAATTTCTGCGCATCGGCACGCGCATACCGATTTTTCTGCCGCAACGCATCACGCCCGAACTTTGCGCGATGCTGAAAAAATATCATCCGTTGTTCGTCAGCATTCACACGAATCATCCGCGTGAATTGACGACGGAAGTTCGTGATGCGCTCGCTCGTCTGGCCGATGCGGGAATTCCGCTCGGCAATCAGTCTGTCTTTTTGAAACATGTGAACGACGATCTCACGACAATGCGCGCGCTCGTCCAAAAATTACTCATATGCCGCGTTAAACCGTATTACCTCTACCAATGCGATTTAATTTCTGGTTCGGCCCATTTGCGCGCCAGCGTCCGCAAAGGTTTGGAAATTATGGACGGTTTGCGCGGTCACACGACCGGCTACGCGATTCCGCAATTCGTCATCGACGCTCCGGGTGGCGGCGGAAAAGTTCCAATCAATCCCGAATATATTTTGAGTAGGAATAAAGACCGTATTGTGATTCGGAATTTCGAAGGCAAAGTTTTTGAATACGTCGAAGGCGGAATCAACGGGCCAGTTTATAAACCGTCCGAAAATTTTCCGGTTTACAAACCATCGGAGAATTTCAACGTGCCGCAGTGGGTTTAATTTTGGCTCTCAGCCCCGCCACAAACTCACTCGCGTTGAAGTTCTTTCACCAACTCGGCGAGACTGGCTTGCAACTGGCTTTCCAGAGTCTCGCGCCCAATGCGGTCTAATTCTTCCTGGGTGCATTCCCTTTCGATGGCCGCGAAATAACCAATGGAACCGTCCACGTCGCGGACGGGCCTGAAGGCGATGTGAACCAGATATTCGTGTCCATCCTTGTGGTAATTAATCAACTCAACCGAGCAAGGCCTCTCGGCGTTGATCGCTGCCCGCATGCTTTGAATCGCCTCAGGAACACTCTTTAACCCTTGAAGGAAAGAGCCAGGCTTTTTCCCAATTACTTCCTCAAGCTTGTGTCCGCACATCGATTCGAATTCGAGGTTGAACCAGAGAATTTGTCCCGCCGCGTTCGTGATCAGAACACCGTCCTGAAGATTTCTGAACTTTGCTGGCAGAAAAGCCTCGAAGTTTTCCATACCCGTAAAATACGGCTAAACCAATGGCCTGTCATTGAACCATTTTGAATAGTTTACCGATTGCGATCGATGGTCTTGGCGCCGAGGCCGATACTGCTGGCACGCTTAGCGACTTTTCGGCTGGTGGTTACCTTGGTCACGGTGCCGGTCTTAAGATATTGCTCGCGAACCTTGCTGAGAATTTCGTCGCGGCGACGGTAAAGGCGTTTGAGTTTTCGCGGCTTGACGCGGCTGAGGCAGTAAGCAGTCAGGAGCGGGAGTGAAATCGTAGAATCGACGTAGGCCACGACGCAGTCGGGGAGGGTGTCAGGATCCACTTTGCCCCAACTCACGGCTTCTGCGGGCGTTGCACCGCTGAGTCCGCCGGTGTCGGGACGCGCGTCGGTGCATTGCAGGAAATAATCGTGACCTTTTTCCTGGATACCCATGACTTCCTGGATCTGCGGCTCGGTTTGCAGCATGAAATTTTTGGGCGATCCACCACCGAGAATGAAGACGCTCGACTTGTGCCCGGTTGATTTCGCCTCGTAAACAATCGCGGCAGTCTGGTTCACGTCGCGATTGACGTCGGGCAGGAGTTTGGAATTGCGCATGGACATCGCGGCGACGTTCATGCCGATGGAACTGTCACCCGGGCTGCTGGTGAAGATAGGGATGGCGCATTCGTAAGCGGTCGCGAGTACGGAACTATCTTTCAAGCCGAGGGTGCGTCCGCGTTCCGAAACATATTTGCCCAAGAGAAAATGAAATTCATCGGTGCCCATAGTGCGTTGGAATTCCGGGCCTTGAATGACTTCGCGAACAAAGGCGTCTGTGTCAAGCAGCACATTGTAATCGAAAAGGATGTCGTAAATGCGGATGACGCCGTCGCGGTGCAGATCAACGTCATCCAAGAACGGTGAACCGGCGTAAAGCTTCATGTCGAGACCGTAGTGGAGGTCATGATAAAGATTCGCTCCGGTGGAGACGATCCAGTCCACGAAACCGGCCTTCATCAGCGGAATAAGGCAAGACTTGCCAAGGCCGGCGGGGGTCAGCGCCCCGGTAAGACTCATGCCGATGAAGCCATCGTTGGGCAGCATCTTTTCGACGAGCAGCTTGGCAGCTTCGCGAATGCGTCCGCCGTTGTAAGCGAGAAAGGTTTGGTCAATGAGATCCGCGGCGGAAATATTCTTGCCCACGCCGAGCGGATTGAGTCGCGGATAAGCCGAAAATTTATTGGAACGCTTCGCAGTTTTACTCATGGGCGGGAGTGTTGCCAAAACGTTGGCAAAGGCAAATTCAAATTAGTCCGAAGGGGGGTCGAGTCCAACGTCAGGCTGAAATGGTTTCACGATACTCGGCCTTTTTCTTAATTCTCGGCTGAACATTGGGAACGGGCGCTCCTTGCGCTTGGGCAAAACAGACTTTGGACCGCAACAGTAACGTCCCGGTGAGAAGGTCAGCGAGTGGCAGGACAACGTTGAAATTCTTGTGCATGTAACGGTGATGCAACAGGTGATGGCCGTTAAGACGGAAAAAAATCCAGGAGCGTTCCATCTGGCGCTTTTTGGGAAGGTGCATACACCAATGAATGTATTCGTAAGCCGCGTAATAACTGGCGACCGCAAGGAACGAACCCAGCACCAACCAGTAACTCCCCATGAAAATTGAAGCGATCAGGAAAGGCAGTTGGCAGCCAACCACCAGAACCGGGCCATTCCACCACGCCATGGGGATGGTGTGCTTGTCGGCTTCGTGAACGAGGTGATACGTGTGGTCCGCTTTGAATGTACGGTGGTGAACGACGGCGTGCGCTTCAAAAGGATAAACAAATTTACCCAGGGGCCGGTGCATGACGTAACGATGCAAAACCCATTCGAAAAAGGACGCGTATAGAATTCCAGAAAAAAAACCTAGTGCTAAGAAAAACATTGGACGCGAATCTCCTACTTAAATCCCCGAATTGCAAATAACATTTTTGCGGTTTCACAGGGCAAGGCCGCTTGCTCTGAATCCGTCGAGTTGGCAAGCTCCAGCGGATGCGCGAAACCTTGAGAGCCTGGACAGAAGCCACCGAGACTTTTGTTCTCGAAGTGATTTTGGGAGAACGCCGCGGAAAACGCGCGGCGATTTTGCGCGGCATTTTGTTGGCGCTTTCCAAAATCTTCATCGGCGCGGTTAAAGCCCGTCGTTTTCTCTATAACGCCCGCATTATACGCGACTCCACTCTTGGCGTTCAGGTCATCGCCATTGGAAATCTTACCGTTGGCGGCACCGGCAAAACTCCCGTGGTCGAAAAATTTGCCCGCGCATTGCAGGACCAGGGCCGCACCGTTGCCATCCTGTCGCGCGGTTATCGTTCCAAGCCGCCGCCTATCACCAAACGGTTGTGGGACACGCTCTTGTTTCGTCGCGACAGCACGCCGCCTCGCGTTGTCTCGGACGGAAAATCGTTGCTGCTGGATTCCGAAACCGCCGGTGACGAGCCTTACATGCTCGCCTCCAATTTGAAGGACGTGATCGTTCTCGTGGACAAAGACCGCGTCAAAAGCGGGCGTTATGCGATTGAAAAATTTGGTTGCGACACCCTCCTGCTCGACGACGGCTTTCAATATTGGAAATTGCGCGGACGACGACAGGACATTGTGCTCATTGATCGCCAGCAGCCATTCGGCACAGAGCAATTGCTCCCGCGCGGCACGCTTCGCGAACCCCCGTCGCATCTCGCTCGTGCGACCACCATTTTCATTACAAAGAGCGATGGGAAAACAGAAGAATTGCGCAAACGAATCGCCGAATACAATCCCGATGCGGGGATCATCGAATGCATTCACGCCCCGCTTTATTTTGAAGATGTTTTCAGTGGCGAACGAAAAGGTCTTGAGCTGTTGCAAGGAAAGAAAATTGCGTCGTTTAGCGGCATTGCACAGCCGGAGAGTTTTGAACAAAGCCTTATCAAACTAGGTGGCGATTTGGTTTATGCAAAACGCTTTGCTGACCACCATCGCTTCACGCAACAGGAAGTTCTCAACGCCATTAACCGCAGCAAGAAGCGCCAGGCTTTTGCGATCATCACGACTCAAAAAGACGCTGTGCGTTTCCCAAAAATTGATCGGCGCGATTTGGCGATTTATTTTATGCGGGTGGAAATAAAAATCCTCAATGGCGCGGATGACTTTCAGGATTGCGTCCGCAAAATCTGCCTGCGCTGAAATGGACACGCTCCTTTATTTTGTCGCGCGCGTTCTGATTGCGGTGCTGCAAAGCCTGCCGCTCAAGTGGGCGGCGCGATTAGGCCGCGCTGGTGGCGCTTTGTTTTACGTGATCGATGCGCGCCATCGAAAAGTCGCTCTAAAAAACCTGCGTCGCTGTTTTTCTGCGGAAAAATCAGAGCAGGAAATTTGCGCGCTGGCCAAGGAGAATTTTCGGCGCATCGGCGAAAATTATTCCTGCGCCATAAAAACGGCAACGATGAGTCTGGAAGAATTGAAAGGGCACATTGAATTCGCCAGCGCGGAAAAATTTCTCCCTAAGGCGGGTGAGTTGCCGAAAAAATTTGTCGTCGCCATCGGCCATTTTGGAAACTTTGAACTCTACGCCCGGTTTGGGCAATTCATGCCGGTTTTTAAAACGGCCACGACCTATCGGGGATTGCGTCAGCCGTCGTTGAATCGCCTCATGCAATCAATGCGCGAGCGCTCCGGCTGTGAATTTTTCGAGCGCCGTACCGATGCCAGCGCGCTCAAGCTGGCGATGAGCAAGCCTGGAATTATTCTCGGCCTGCTCGCGGATCAGCATGCGGGCAACAGCGGGTTGCGCATTCCATTCTTCGGACACGATTGTTCGACGAGCGCCGCTCCTGTCGTCTTTGCGTTGCGCTATCATTGTCCCCTGCTCACCGCCTTTTGTTACCGCGTCGGCCCGGCCCAATGGCGGCTCGAAGCGGGCGAAGAAATTCCCACGTACCAAAATGGGAAACCGCGTTCCGCTGAAGCAGTCATGGACGATGTCAATCGCGCGTTCGAAAACGCAATTCGGCGCGATCCTGCAAACTGGTTCTGGGTCCACAATCGTTGGAAACCACGCACCGCAAAAACGCGCGTCTCGCGCATTCAAACCGCTGTGGAAATCGAGGATGGAAGATAGATGATAGAGGAAAAAAAATCGCAGGCGCCTTCGCTCAATCCTTACAAAATTCTCGTGCGTGGCGTGAACTGGTTGGGTGACGCGGTGATGAGCATGCCAGCGCTACAAAGCCTGCGTGAAGGGTTGCCAGAGGCGCACATCACGCTGCTCACGCACGAAAAGCTCGCAGATCTCTGGAAAAATCATTCGGCCCTTGACGCGGTGCGCACTTTTTCATCCGGCGAAAGTCCATGGCATGTCGGGAAAAAATTGCGACAGGAGAATTTTCAACTCGCTTTGGCTTTACCGAATTCACACCGTTCCGCGATCGAACTTTGGTGCGCCCGTATTCCCCGGCGGATCGGATACGCACGACCGTGGCGAAGTCTGTTTTTGACGCAAACAATTTTGCCGCGAGCTGGCGCAATCGAAATGAAAAAACGCCGGGTGTCAGAAATCCGCAAACTGGTTGCCCGTTCACCATCATGGACAACGCCTCCGCTTGAACCAGCCGCGCACCATATTTTTCAATACCTCCATTTGGTCGAGGCGCTCGGCGTGAAAGCCCAACCGATTGCGCCGCAAATCACAATCAGCGAAAGTGAACTGGCCACATTCCGCACTCGCATCCAAGCGATGTCAGGTTCCGCCACGTCCCTTTGGTTTGGACTGAATCCCGGAGCTGAATACGGTCCAGCGAAACGTTGGCCGACAGAGCGGTTCGTTGCTGCGGCACTGGAGTTGCATCAGCAAACCAAATGCGGCTGGTTAATTTTTGGCGCGAACGATCCTGCGACTCGCGAAGTTGCTGAAGCGCTTGAAAAGAAAATC
>JBKJOA010000294.1:0-3389 GCA_046593365.1 Limisphaerales bacterium | reverse complement strand
CGGTGAGAACCGGGAATGGTATCCGGGAGCGTTCCACGGCGGCCTGGCTAAGAATCCAGTGCCTGACACCCCGAAAGCCCCGTGGGTCGTCGGTTGGCTGGATTGGAGTCTCAGCCCACACAACACCAACGTCCAATACCTGACCGACCCGCGTTATTCGAAACTGGCAGTTTATTTCAGCAACAACCGGAATGTTTTCAAATGTCCAGCGGACAGATACCTCAGCAGTCAGCAAAAGAGCAAAGGCTGGACGGAACGGGTGCGCAGTGTCTCCGGCAACATTGTCGTCGGCGATGGCAACGCAGAGGATGGCCCGATGGATTCTGCATTTGCCCATGTCCGGAAGACCACGGAACTAAAATTCCCCGGACCTGCTGATGTGTGGGTTTATGTGGATGAACACCCGGACAGCATGAACGACGCCGGCCTTTTTTCTCCCAGCAGCTCCCAATGGATTGATCTGCCGGCCAGCTATCATAACGGCGCGGCTGGCTTCGCTTTTGCGGACGGCCACTCCGAGATCCATAAATGGAAAGTCGCCACGACCAAGCAGGCCGTCCGGCTTATTGATATGTCGCGCATCGACGTCATACCAGACGACGTGGATGTGCAGTGGATGCGCTATCGCACCCCTCGAAAATCGGAGAAGTTTTAGGATCTCTTCATGTTCGCTTAAGGTTGGTTTCAGTAACTTGGCGCTAGAAAATTGAAATAGCGCTCGTATGAAACTTAAATTTTTCCTGACTCTCGCGTTCGTCACCAGTGTAGTTTCTAGTTCCATCAGTCGCGCTGCGGATGCGCAAATTGATTCGTGGTTCACGGACAACTCCGGCAAATATGCCCGGCTTTACCAGACCGTTGCGGACGAAACCGCCGCCAACTCCGTCACCACCTGGAGTCGCGGCTCGGGCGTGCAATCGTCGCCGGTTTACGCCGGTGTCCGGGAAGTCTCTTACTCGGCGAGCTGGGTTTACATTCGCAGCAGCGGGTTGCCGAGCTACACGATGGGTCCGTGGTATTTGAACGCGGCCAAGACAAATCCTTTTCCGAACTATCCCGCCAATTCGAAAGTGTTGTATCGCATTCCGCGAAATCCAACCGTGCCGGTGAGCAAAACTTTGACCAGCCTTGGCGCGATTGGATATTTCGTGAATGGCGTCGCGCTCTTCGACAATCGCGACGCATTTTATTGGAACGGCACTGCTGAAGTTCAAGGGAGTGGCTTGTGGAACCGCGACGCCTACGTGAATGAAAGCGTGACCTTCGACGCCGCGCTCGCCCATCAAGCCGGAGCGAACCATCATTATCACGCCAACCCGATTGCGCTGCGTTATCAACTTGGTGACCATGTGAACTTCAACTCAGTCAGCAATCGTTACACGGAAAGCGCCAGCGCGCCGACTCCGCACTCGCCAATTCTCGCCTGGGTGCGCGATGGGTATCCGATTTATGGCCCGTATGGTTATGCAGATCCGACGAACGCCGCGAGCGGTGTGAAGCGGATGGTTTCCGGCTTCATTCCTCGCGATGGCAGCTATGGCAGTTCCAATCTCACCGTCACCGGTCGCACCACGCTTCCGGCCTGGGCGGCGCGCGCGAACAATCGCTCCGCCACGTTGTCGCTGAGCGAGTATGGCCCGAACGTCCTCCCGGGCGGCCCGAATACCGCCACCAATTATTATGCGATCGGCCATTACATTGAGGACAACGACTACCTCGGCGACCTCGGGGTGGTGAAAGGAACCAACTCCTACGACCTCGACGAATACAATGGTCGCTTTTGCGTCACGCCAGAATATCCCGATGGCACATACGCTTATTTCGTCACGATCACATCGAACGGCGCGCCAGCTTATCCCTACAATCTCGGGCGCAGCTATTATGGCAATCCCACCGGCACGAATCTCACCGTGATCAGCGAAACAGTTACAACCAATTTCGTCGGCGGCGCGAATGCCGAGTTGCGGCTCGCGACTCCCGCCGTGAGCAACAACGTGGTCACGCTCGTCTGGAGCGCGACGGAAGGCGGAACGTATCAAGTCACCTCCAGCGGCGATTTGAATTCATGGACAACCAACGCGAGCGGCATCCCGGCAACGTTCAATCGTGGGACAAACACAGCGAGCGCTTCCGCCACAAACCGATTCTTCCGCGCCACCCGAACTTCGCTGGCGACTTACGATACAAATTGAGAATTTAGTGGTATGAAACCCCACACCAAATTTCACGCCAGCAGGGCAGTGCTCCTGTTCTGCTTGGGAATTGGTTTGGTTGTCTGCGGCAATCGTGCGTTCGCGTCGTCGCTCCAGATTTCCGTGCGTCACACGTTCGCGGGTGAGCCGTTGCAGATGGATTCGTTGCGCTATAAAAATGCGGCTGGTGAAACGCTCTCGGTCACGCGCGCGAGTTATTTGCTCAGCGGATTCGCCCTCGAAAAGGAAAACGGCACCTGGGTGGAAGTGACCAATCAATCCGCGTGGATGGATGCCGGGCGGCGGCGTGAAGCAATCCGGCTCGACGCGATCCCCGATGGAAATTATCGCGCGCTCCGTTTTTATTTCGGTCCCGACAGTTCGGTGAACCACGCTGACCCGTCGAAGTTTCCAGCAGAACACGCGTTGAATCCAAACCTCAACGGCCTGCATTGGAACTGGCAGGGCGGTTACATTTTTCTAGCTCTGGAAGGACTTTATCGCGCCTCGGCAACAAGCGAGATCGACGGCTTTGCTTATCATTTTGCGCGCGACCCAAATCGTGTTCGCATCGCGCTGACCGGAAAATTTGACCTCACACGCGACGCGGGCGCGCAACTCGATTTCGACCTTGGCACTCTGCTGAACGCGCCGCGTCCGCTCTCGTTTGTAAAAAATGGTTCGTCCACCCACTCGCGCGAAGGCGACCCGATCGCGGCGGCGATCATGGCAAATTTGCCGGGCGCATTTAGAATCCGGCAGATCGAATCAGTCGCGTCGTTGGTGAGCAAAGCAGAGAAGATCAAACCGCTCTATTTGCCGGAAAAATTTACGCCATTCGCTTTCAAAATGAGCGCGATGTTCCCGATGCCCGATTTGCCGCTCGACAATCCGATCATCGAAGAACGGGTTGCGCTCGGGAAAAAATTATTCACCGA
Source organism: Limisphaerales bacterium (assembly GCA_046593365.1). Taxonomy (GTDB): domain Bacteria; phylum Verrucomicrobiota; class Verrucomicrobiia; order Limisphaerales; family CANJXF01; genus CANJXF01. The sequence continues at coordinate 259 of JBKJOA010000294.1, read as the reverse complement.
AACCGATCTCTCCCATGACGGTTCGCTCTCGTGCGCTTCCTGTCACAAAACGGCGAACGCGTTTTCTGATTCGCGCCGTTTCAGCGTGGGCGTTCGCGATCAAGTCGGCACGCGCCAGGCGATGCCGCTCTTCAACCTCGCCTGGAAATCGACTTTCTTTTGGGATGGCCGCGCACCGTCACTGCGCGCGCAGGCTTTGATTCCGATTCAGGATCACTCGGAAATGGACGAGGTTTTGACGAACGTCGTCGCGAAGCTC
>JBKJOA010000163.1:0-6192 GCA_046593365.1 Limisphaerales bacterium | reverse complement strand
CTCGGCTTTGATCGTCTCATCGCAATTCTCTGTGGCACCCAAAGCATTCGCGACGTCATCGCATTTCCAAAAACTGCCAAAGGCACCGACCTGATGACCGATTCGCCCGCGCCTGTTGAACCGAAACAACTCCGTGATTTGCACATCGAATTGAAAGTCGCAAAGAAGGAATAATATGGCTGGCCCGAATTTCCAATTGCTCATTTCTGAAAAGCTTTGGAGCAGCTTCGCGTGTTGCCAAAGGATTTACGAAAACGAATGGGCGACCGGCTTTCAGCTTTGAAATCCAATTTTTCCGGTGACATCAAGAAACTGGCGCGTGAGGAAAACAAGTATCGCTTCCGGGTTGGCAATCTTGGCGTGTTGTTCCGGCTTGTTGGAAAACAGATTCAGTTATATGCAGTAAAAGACAGGAAAGAAGCTTATGAGTAGTATTCTCGAACGACCCACAAAACGTGCGACAAGCCAGCGTTTGGCGTTGCAATCCTTGCATCGAGAAGTTCTTGAACTCAGTCACCGCGTGTCAGATTTGAAAGACCTTCGTGAATTGAATCAAGCCATTGAGCGTAATGGTGCAAAACCTTTGATCCCTTGGGCGAAGGCGAAAAAGGAACCTGGATTAGCTTGAGCAAAACCACCAAGGGCAAAGGTCTCACGACGGATTGATGGAATAGGTTGCCAAAGAATTTGTGGCCACATCGCTCAAACCAAAAGCCACATTTTTTCAACGCGCGCGTCGATTGTTTCTCGTAACCCTCAGTATTTATTCGTTGTTGGTGTTGGTGGTGATGCTTTTTCAGCGACGCCTACTTTACTTTCCAACCCGGCTCCAGCCAAACGTTGCTGAACAAATTGCATTAAGCGAAGGGTTGGTTCCGTGGAGAAACAATTCGGGCAAAATCATTGGTTGGAAATTGCCAGCCGCAGAACCGGCAACCGCGAATGTTTTGATCGTCCATGGAAACGGCGGTTGTGCTCTTGATCGAAGCTACTTTGCCAAACCCATTCACGACGCAGCACCGGTTGACGTTTATCTTTTGGAATATCCTGGATACGGCGCGCGTGATGGTTCTCCGAGCCAGCAAAGTTTTCTCGCCGCAGCCGAAGAAGCATTTGATCTGCTGACGAACAAAGGTCCGGTATTTGTCGTTAGCGAATCACTTGGTACCGGCGTCGCTGCGCATCTGGCGAAAACGCGCCGCGAAGAAACCGCCGGACTAATGTTTTTTGTTCCTTACAACAACATGGTTTCTCTCGCCCAACAAAAAATGCCCGTTTTGCCGATTTGGTTGATTCTGTGGGATCGTTACAATCCAGAAAGCTGGTTGAAAAACTATCGCGGACCCGTCGGTTTTGTGCTGGCGGAAAACGATGAAATCATTCCAGCCAAATTCGGACAAAGGCTGCATGACGGCTATTCCGGACCGAAAACTCTTCAGGTGGTTTATGGTGCTGGGCACAACACGGTTTCCTCTCAATCATCGGAATGGTGGAAGAGAACTTTTCTGTTTTGGGAAGAACACAAGCAATCCGCACGTTGAATCAGTGCTGAATAAAATAACTCAGATTCTCCAACTCAATCGCGAGGTTAACGTTGTTCACCGTGACATCTTCCGGCACGTCGAGAACGATAGGAGCGAAATTTAAAATCCCAGTGATGCCGAGGCTGATCAGTGTGTTGGCAACTTCCTGCGCTTCGGACGGCGGCACGGTGATCATCGCCATTTTTACGCCGCGTTGACTTTTCTCTAAAACTTCCGGGAGTTTTTCCATCGGATAAATCGGTTGGCTTACGTTTTTATTTCGCTGGCGATTTAAATCCACATCGAATGCGGCAATGATTTCAAAACCTTCCTGTTCGAAACCACGATACGAAAGCAAAGCCAAACCAAGATTGCCAACGCCGACCAAAACCACCGGCTGCAGGCTGTTAGTGCCGAGCAAATCAGCGATCATTTTCGCCAGTTCCCCGGCATCGTAGCCCAGGCCGCGCGTGCCGAACTGCCCGAAGTAAGTCAAATCTTTACGAAGCTGTGTGCTTTTTACGCCGGCGGCTTTGGCAAGTGCTTCGCTGGAAACGGTACGGATTCCATTGGCATTCAGCCTATGTAAGCACCGTAAATACACCGAGAGCCGATAGACGGCTTTGCGAGGAATTTCCAGACGAGCGATTTTTTTCAAGTGCGGCGGAGGATAAAAAAAAATCGAAGGCGAAGCAAGCGCAGGTCAGTCCACGAACATGAACTCGTTAGAGAGCAACAACACTTGCGTATATTTTTCCCAGGTGCCGATGGACTTAAATTCGTTTTGTGGCCCGTCGAATTCGCCCTGAGCGCCCCACTCCGTTTTTGTTGGCTCAACCGAATCGGACGCCGCCTGGCTAAGTTTGATGACGGGAGACCATCGGAAAGTATCGTGTGAGGAATCAGCTTGCATGTCCGCAATGAAATCAATGGTTTCTCCCGCTCGCACTTCGCACCGTTCGATTATGGTTTTGTTAGTTGCATTGTGAACAATCCATTTTCCCAACTCGCCTTGCCGATTGGAAACAATTCTGCCGAGAATACCGTCTCCGCCCTCGGAGGAATGACGCAATTCGCCTTCGATTTTAATCGGCCCGGAAACAGGCGCAATCCAACGCCGAATTGCCGCTTCTCCAACGCGATTTCCTGGATGACCTCCCGTCGAATCCAACATCACGTATCCAAACTCGGGATCAGGGTATTGTGCCGAAATGCGCCACTGCTTTTTCTCAAAATGAGGAAACGCCGAAAAGATTACCTGTTTTTTCTTTTCATCGTATTGGCCGTAGCCATAACGCCAAACCAGTTGCGAGATGGAGTTGGTTAAAAGATCGGGCTGGCTTTGCAAAAACCGCTCAGCCAAACGCACTTCTTCGCTCGCTGGTGTTCGTTGATAAATTTTCTCATGTAGAAAGCGAATCCGCTTCTCATTACTAGGAAGGGTCGCAAACTGCTCGTTGGTGATAAGTCGTTTTGCTTGTTCGATCACGAAAGGATTATTCATGAAAAACAACGCCTGCTGAGGCACGGTGGTAAAAAACCGCTGCGCACTGCTGGCATCCGGATTCGCGAAATCGAACGTGCGAAAAACTCCAGGTAAATTCTGCCGATCGATGTAACCGTAAACCGTCCGTCGTCCTGAAAATGGTTCTGCAAAAATATCAATTGATCGGCCGCCAGATGTGGATTCCAATTTCCCGGAAATGACGAGAAGTGAATCGCGCAACTCCTCGAAATCCAAACGCTGACGATTCATTTTCCAGAGCAATCTATTTTCCGGATCGACTTTGGAAGACCGCAGAATCTCTTCGCTGCGCTGTTGGTAAACGCTCGACAACATGATTTGCCGATGAAGCTTCTTGAGCGACCAACCGTTCTCCATAAAATTCCAGGCAAGGTAATCCAAGAGTTCGGGGTGACTCGGCGGATCGGAGCGAAGGCCAAAATCGCTCGGTGTTGTCACAAGCCCTTTTCCAAAATGATTCAGCCAAACGCGATTGACGATTACTCGAGCCGTCAGTGGATTTGATTTATTAGCGATGGCTTGGGCCAATTCCAAACGGCCGCTTCCCTTTTCAAAAGGCTTTCGATTTTCACCTGCGATGACTTCCAGAAATTGTCGTGGCGCTTCGACTCCCGGATTGCCCGCATTGCCGCGGATGAACACGCGGGAATTCTGTGGCGTGCCATTGTCAGCCAGGGCCATCGCGCGGGCGGGCGCTCCAGCATGGGTTGCGTCTATTTCCGCTACTTGCCGACGCAACTCGCGCAGTCGTTCGATGGAAGGAATATCAAAAAGACCCTCTACCTCGCTCAGATTGGGCGGAGCATCAGGCGCGTAAAGAATCTGACGAAGCGCCTCCTGGTTGGGATCGATTAAAACCTTGAGCGTCGCAGCGTTTGTCACCTGGGCTTGAGCAGCGAGTGCGTCGCGCCAACTCTTTTCGACGGCTGCAAAAATTTTATCATAACGTTCTACAACTTCTTTTAACGAGCTTGGGGGTTTCTTAAATGATTCCGCAACCAGGGGGTTGAGCGATTTATCGGACGCAAATTTTTGTGCGAGCTGGGTCGCATTAGTTGCAAAATCCTTCTCTGCTACTGAGGTGAACGCAAACCAAGGGGCAAAAATGGGATTAGTAGCGCTGCTCCAACCCGCGAGGCTCTTGACCCAGCGTTGGACAACACCTGGATCCAATTTTCTCTCGCGCGCCAACGCCTCAAATTTTGATTTATCGGCGAGCCGATCTGAATCCAGAGCCGCGAGCATGTATTCACCCGACTTCACGCGCAGTTGAGAAATCACTTCCGCTGATTTTTGTTCGCGGAAATTCTTCGCGGTTTCTTCGCGTTTCTTTTTTTCAGCTAAATATTCCGCGTGAAGATTTTCAGGCGGCGGAGTTCCGAGCAGTGGCTTTTCCTCAGGCTCATGTGAACTGGCAAAAATTCCGTAGAGTGAATAGTAATCCTTTGTCGGAATCGGATCGTATTTATGATCGTGACAACGTGCGCAAGCGACCGTCAGCCCCATCGTGCCGCGTGTTATCACGTCGATGCGATCATCAATGATGTCTTGCTGGTTGTTTAAAAATCTTCGACCGAGCGTCAAAAAACCAAGGGCGGCTAGCGGGCGTTTGTCGTCGCCCAATTCCAAACGATCCGCCGCAATTTGCTGGGTCAGGAATTTGTCATAAGGCAAATCTTCGTTGAAAGCGCGAATCACAAAATCACGATAGGTATAGGAATAAGCAAATCGGCGCTCCTCATTTCCAGCAAGATAACCTTTAGTATCAGCGTAACGCGCAACATCCAGCCAATGGCGACCCCAACGTTCGCCGTAAGCAGGCGAAGCGAGTAGCCGATCCACCACCTTCGCAAAAGCATCGGGCGATTTGTCCGTCACAAATTGCTCAACGTCCTGCGCGGAAGGAGGCAAACCAAGGAGATCAAATGTGGCGCGACGAATCAGGGTACGCTTATCGGCTGGCGCGGAGGGTTTAATTTTTTTGCCCTCCAATTTGGCCAGGATGAAACCGTCGATGGGAGTTTGCGCCCAACGTTTGTCTTTTACTTTCGGAACCGGCGAGTTATGAATCGGTTGAAATGCCCAATGCGCTTGCGGTGACTTGGAACTTTGGACATTGGATTTTGCACCTTGGGTTCTCGGATCCGGCGCGCCCATTTTTACCCAGACTTCCAAATCAGTAATTTGTTCCGAAGAAAGTTTTTTGTCTTTCGGCGGCATCTGAAGCTTTTCGTCGAAATAACGAACCGCCTTGATCAACAGACTTTTATCGGGATCACCGGGAACTATCGCGGGCCCGGAGTCGCCACCCTTCAGCACACTTTCTTTTGAATCCAGCAACAGTCCCCCTTTAACCTTTGCACTCTCCTGACTGTGACATTTGTAACAATTGTCTATCAAAAGAGGCCGAATCTTTTTCTCAAAGTACTCAACGCCCTCAACACTAGGCGTCGCGGCGATGGCGGTGAAGAAATTCGCTGTGCAAAGAACAATTTCTGTGAGGACAAAGAATTTAAATATGACAGATTTTTTCACGTAGCAACTTGACGAAAAAATATGGCTCCAATTCGGCGAAAAACAAAACCTTATTCTCGAAGTGCCTTATAGATCCAGAATGGCCCGGGCTGCCCGCTCACTTGCGCCAGGGTGCCCGAGCAAATTAATTACAGCTTCGAGCTTGCGCTTGATTTCGGCTCGGCACCCGGGGTTCTCTAATAAGGCGACGGCCTCCCGCGTAATATTTTCCGATGTCGCATCGTGCTGAATGAACTCAGGAAAAATCTTTTCCTTTGCAAGCAGGTTTGGCATCGCCAGGAATTTTACTTGGATGATGCGTTTACCAATCTGGTAAGTGCTCCAGGAGGTTTTGTAGATCGCAATTGTCGGAACGCCGAAGTAGGCGCATTCCATCGTGACCGTCCCGGTTGAAGCGATGGCGAGTGTCGCTTGCGAAAGAGATTCCGCCAATCTGCCCATTTGAATTTCCAGGTTCGGTAGGAGCGCGGACATCCTGTCCGCAAGTTGCTTCAATTGTTCATCTGGCAAAATCATTTTGAACTGCACGGAGTGCTTTGCGGAAATTCGTTCTGCCGCTTCCAGCATCACGGGCAGATGGCGCTTCAATTCTCCAACGCGGCTGCCTGG
>JBKJOA010000059.1:0-15917 GCA_046593365.1 Limisphaerales bacterium | reverse complement strand
CGGATGCGCGTGTCCTTCTGCAGGGCAGGAATCCATGGCACCTGCACCGCCGCGGCCAGGATGCGCTCGCGCAGGGCGGCGATCTGTTCCACCCGCGAGAGCAACGCGGGGGTGATGGTGAATTGCGGCTGATAACTCACGCGCCGACGTTAAACAGTAAGACAACCGTGAGTCAACTTATTAGACAACCGGCAAAATGGTTAGCGCGGATCGCGTTTTGACACTGGGCTGGCACAAACCGTCACCTAGCGGAAAATGGCGGGAATGGCGGGAATGGCGGGGCTCGAACCCGTAACCTCTGCCGTGACAGGGCAGCGCTCTAACCAATTGAGCTACATCCCCCGCAAGGACTCGTGAAACTAGGGGAACTTGTTTTCCAAGTCAACGGACTTTTCGAAAGATTCGGGCAGCAGACGCCAAGGAGGTGGGGGTGGGGAACCCCGCTGAAGAAACGTACTACCACCCGAATCAAATTCGAGTCGATGCTAGGTTTTCTTTCGGAAATGTCAATTGCGTTAGCCCCCGCCCGTAGTCTTTAGTTTGCTGAAACAACGGGGTCTGCGAAACCGTTTTTGTGTGGGCGAGATGACAGCTCGAATCAAAATCGAAGAGGTGAATTGCGGTTTACCTCAAAAGAGGCGATTTCCGCTAGGGCCGAAGCGATTTCCAAGGTTCTTCTCCGCTGACCTCCACTGTGACAGGGCCTTCGCTTTTGGCTGGCGAAAGGATGGCGAGAAAATCGAGCATTTCAGCGCCGATGTTGTAGGTGCCATGTATGATTCCGGCTGGTAAATACAAAGAATCACCCGGCTTCATCAGCTTTTTTTCGCCTTCCACCCATTGCTCGGCGGTTCCGGAAAGGATGTAGAGAATCTCTTCCATTTTCGGGTGGAAATGGAACCGATGCGCCTCGCCCGGCGGAAGTTGGGCACGGACGAACATGAGATTTGTGTCTTTCACCATGCCCGGTTTGCAAAGCCAGTAATGGGTTTTGCCGGGTAGTTGTTCGAGTTCCGCCTCGTTTAACGAAACGAAACGCCAGGTTGGGAGCGAATTTTGCATGAGATTCGAGGACACGCGTCGTTTAGGTTGTGAACGAGTTTAAAGTTCAGGTGGGCTTTACATTGGCAGACGGCGACCCACTAATTTAGATTATTTCCAAGCCATTGCCCTCAAATGGCGCTATCGCCACGCTCGTCGGTGCGAATGCGGATGGCGTCTTCAATTTTGCTCACGAAGATTTTTCCGTCGCCAATTTTACCTGTTTTTGCCGACTTCAAAACTGCGTTCACCGCAGCGTCCACCAAATGGTCGGGTAAAACCATTTCCAACTTGAGCTTCGGCAAAAAATCGACGGTGTATTCGCTGCCGCGATAAATCTCAGTGTGCCCTTTCTGGCGTCCGAATCCTTTAACTTCGGCGACGGTCATACCCGAAACGCCCGCTTCATGCAGCGCGTCGCGCACTTCACTCAACTTGAATGGTTTAATGATGGCTTCGATTTTTTTCATGCGGTTAAATTAGTTTTGTAGGTGGGGCGGCGTTGCTGCGCCGCCCAGGACCAAGGCAGCTTTGCCCCACCAAATTTTAATCGTTGTAAGCGCTTTCGCCGTGTTCCGTTTGATCCAGCCCGACGAATTCTTCCTCTTGATCCAAACGCAAACCAACCACTTTTCCCACGACTTTCAACAGAACAAAACTCGCACCCGCTCCCCACAGTGCCGCGACGAGAACGGCAATCGCTTGATTTTTCAATTGATCGAATCCGCCGACGAGCGAGACGATTTGGCCGTTCACTTTGAAGGTGGAAGCAATCGCCGGATTTACCGTCGCGCTCGCCAACAAACCGAGCAACAGCATCCCAACCAGGCTTCCCATGCAATGCACGCCAAAGACGTCGAGGGAATCGTCATAGCCAAATTTGTGTTTTAATTTTGTGACAGCGAAATAGCAAACCACGCCGCCTGCCGCGCCAATCAGGATGGCAGATTGCACTGTTACAAATCCGGAGGCTGGCGTGATAGTCGCAAGCCCCGCCACCATTCCGGACGCGGCACCGAGGACGCTTGGTCTGCCTTTCAGCAACCACTCAACCATTGTCCAACTGAGCGCGCCAGATGCGGCCGAGAAGTGCGTCGCGGCAAAGGCGCTGGTGGCAACTTCGCCCGCCGAAACGGCGCTGCCCGCATTAAACCCGAACCAGCCGACCCAGAGCAGACCGGTTCCAATCAAACTGAACACGACGTTGTGCGGCAGCATCGGTTCGCGTGGAAACCCGGCGCGCTTGCCCAACACCAACGCGCAAACCAGTGCCGACGCTCCCGAACTGATGTGCACCACGGTTCCTCCCGCGAAATCGAGCACGGGAATTTTTCCGCCGAGCGCCCAGTTGAAAAGTCCCCCTTTACCCCAAACCATGTGACAGAGCGGAAAGTAAACAATCGTAATCCAAAGAATCATGAAGAGCAGATACGCGGAAAATTTCATGCGTTCCGCCACTGCGCCGCTGATGAGCGCCGGGGTGATAATCGCGAACATCATCTGAAACAACATGAAGGTCAGGTGCGGAATGGTCGCGGCGTAATCCGCGTTGGGCGCGGTGCCGACGCCTTTCAACATGAAGTATTGCAGCGGATTTCCAAAAAATGCGTTCCCTTCCCCAAACGCCACACTGTAACCGAAGATCGCCCAGATCAGCGACATCACTGCCATTAAAATGAGACTGTGCATCATCGTTCCCAAAACATTTTTGCGACGCACCAATCCGCCGTAAAAAAGAATCAGTCCCGGTGCGGTCATCATTAGGACGAAAGCGCAACTCACCAGCATCCAGGCATTGTCACCGGTATTGATGGGCGAAGGGGCGATGGATTTTGCGGTCGCTTCCAACTGCTGAACGCGTTGTTCGAGGGCCAAAAAATTATCCTGCGCCCTTGCTACAGGGCCAAGCGGGGTGAGCGCTAGACCAATGCATAAAAGAACCGAACGCAAACGGGGTGTCATTGCGCGGAAACTAACAAAATTTTTCCGATGCGCCACAGTTTTAATTCGAACGTTGCGCAACATCTAAGCACCACGAAGTACCGCCGCTCCGTGGAATCGAACATAAAGCGTGTCAAGTTTTCACGAGTGCGTCCGGCAAACACGGGCCGCTGGCCGAACAAAAATCAAATCCCGCCTTGGTGAACACATACACACAAGGTTACGCGCGAAACATGCAAGTTTTGCCAGAACGTGCGAAGGTTGCACTATGGACTCAATCAATAAACACCAACCGGAGCACAATCACGAAGACTTGAATGCGCAGGAAGCGGTCGAGAAAATCAAAGAACTGGTCGGAAAAGCGGAGACCTGCTTTTTTTGCACCTCGGTCACTGCCGCGGACTCGATTGGCGCACGGCCCATGGCTGTTCAGGAAGTCGATGATGCTGGCAATCTTTGGTTCTTAAGCGCCGACGACAGTCACAAGAATGACGAACTGATTCGCAATCCCTCTGTGAGATTATATTTCCAAGGCTCCGCGCATTCCGACTTTCTCCTGCTGAATGGCACCGCCACCGTTTCAAAGGATAAAGCGAAGATTAAGGAACTCTGGAAACCGTTGCTGAAAACCTGGTTCACCGAAGGCGTGGACGATCCCCGAATTACCGTCATCAAAGTCGCGCCGTCCGAGGGATATTATTGGGATACCAAACACGGCATGGCCGTCGCCGGTGTCAAGATGCTCATTGGTGCCGCGATTGGAAAAACGTTGGATGATTCAATCGAAGGGAAGCTCAAGGTGTGAGCGTGTTTGTAAATGGAATGCAATTCCCTTCGGCCTGAGATGAACATTCCAAAACGGGTCTCCAATCGTTTTGTCGGAACCTGGGTTAGATGTTGTCCGCAGAGAGTTAAAACGTTTATGTCCCGACGTGCGAATCCAGAACGAACAAATAATGGAGTTATAGCCAATGAACTTTTGAAACGAAAAGTTGTTAAAGGCGAAAAATACGAAGCCGCCAAAAAGAAGATTCGTCCCTGAACGGACTTTGGAAAATATAAATCGCCATTCACCCGGCCATCAGTGGCTGGGCTATTCTCGTGAGCATTCAAAGGGGAAAACTGAAGCCGATGACCTGCGCGCGCCTGTTGCTTTACCCCGGTTTGATGCGCCTTTGCGCTAAAAACCGTTCGCGCGTTTTGCGTGGTTCGCGGTGCTGCGGTTACTGATCGCCCGACTCATACCATTCGCCGCGCAGCCAGTTCACAAGAAGTTCAATGGCATGCGCGTCGAGAATTTTGTCCTCAGCAAAGGCAGGCATACGATCGTTTTTCTTTCCGTAGAATTTCGCGTGGGCGGGATTGGAGATAATCTCCGTCAGCCATTGATGCGAACCGTAACTGGTCAAGACTGGCGCAGTTGCATCTTCATCTACCTGGTGAAATTGATGACAGTCGGTGCAACTCATTGGTGCTTTGGCCAGCCATCCGCGCCCTTCCTTGATCAATGACTCATCGCGTTTGTCCAATTCGCGTTGCGACTTTAATCCCGCTTCCGCTGACAAAGCTACGATGACTTTTTTCAGTTGCTCTTTTTCCTCCGTCGAAAATCCTGCCACATCCTTCTTAACGAACTTTGCCATTTTCCCGTCTTTGAATTTCGTTCCGCCGAAGTAATGCGGGCCGCTGATTTTTTCCGGGTCGAGCATTCCCGAAATCCACTCGCGACTGGCAAAGTTTTTTAAGTCCGGGGCTTCAGGAGCGTTCGTCGAAACCAACCCCATTCCATCATGGCCGTCGAAGCGATGGCAGCTCGCGCACTGTCTGGAAAAAAGTTTCGGTCCTTGCGTGAGTGGATCGTTTCGCAGCAACGTCGCCGCGCCGGTCGCCGGAATTCCAGTGGGAGATTGCGCGAGTTGCTTGACCCGCTCCGCATTTTGATCCGCTTCTTTAACAGAGAGAACGTAATCCTGATTGCGCCGGTCTTCGGCCACTGCGAGGTAAGTGAGAAGAGCGACCCCCGCGAGCAAACTCCAAAGCAGCCCGAGATTGAAGCGGTGGCCGAGTTTCCATTTTCCAAAAAACGGCATCAAAAAAATCACCGCCACCAAAAGGCCTGGAATAATAATTGCCCCCCACAATTCTGTTCCGCCCGGGAAATATTTCAGGAACTGAAACAGAAAAAGAAAATACCATTCGGGTCGCGCGGCGGAATAAGGCTCGGATGGGTCGGCCGGTGCGCCGAGGTCAGATCCGTGGCTGCGCACGACAAAAAATAAAATTGCGGCGAGAACGGCGAGACAGGCGACCGCATCTTTCAAAACCTGATCAGGCCAGAATGCCGCGTCGGGCTTTTGTAAAGGTTGTTTGGCGGTAATGCCGTGGCGGCGGAAAAGATAAATGTGACCCACGAGCAAAAGAATAATTGCGCCGGGCAAAACTCCCGCGTGCAATGCAAAAAAACGGGAAAGGGTGTGATGTCCGTAATCCGCGCCACCGATGATTACTTTTTGCAAACCCGGTCCGATAACCGGCGTGATGGCTGCAATGTTGGTCGCGACTTTCGTAGCCCAAAAACCTTTTTGGTCCCACGGCAATAAATAGCCGGTGAGCGAAAGTCCCAGCACCAACAAAAGCAGAATCGCGCCGAACCAAAAATTCACTTCGCGCGGAGCTTTGTAGGCACCGTCGATGACGACTTGCATCAGGTGCAGCACAAGCAGGATGTTCATCGCCTGGGCGGTGAAGTGGTGAATGCCTCGCAAAATCCAGCCGCCCCACATTTCGTTTTGGATGTAATAAACACTTTCCCAGGCGGTTTGTGAACTCGGGTTGTAAGCCATCCAAAGTGCAAGGCCGGTGATAAATTGAATGACGAGCGTGAAACTTAGGGTGCTGCCCCAGACGTAACGCCAGCGCGAGCCGCCGGGAATATTCTCGAAAAGAGCTTCGCGCGTGATGTGGCGATAGCCGGTGCGCTGGTCGAGCCAGTCGAAAAGCGATTTCATGTTTGAGGGATTTTTTCGGCCGCGCCGGAACGGAAATTTTGGAAGGTTACGAAAATTTCTTCACCGCGAATTTCCACGGGTAAAGAATCGAGAGCGCGCGGGCTGGGGCTTTTGGGGTCGTTGATTTTTCCGTCCAGCGCGAAAGTGCTGTTGTGACAAGGGCAGAGGAAACAGGTTCGCGCCGGAACAAAATCGACGAAGCAACCGGCGTGCGGGCAAACGACGTTGAGGGCTTCAACCGTTTTCTCACCGGTGCGCCGCAAATAAACTGCTCCGATGGGAACCTCGGGAAATTTATTCCAGGCATCCGTGCGGCTGGCGATGACGGCAAATTTGCGCGGCTGGCTGTCCTTCGGCAATGCGCTCAACGAAGCGATACGAATGGCGCCTCCCGCGTTTTTGCTTTTTCTGCGCAACGGATCAAAAAAAACCAAAAGGCCGGCGGCGGCGGGAATCAAACCCGCGATTGCACCGATGACAATGGCGAGCGTTTGCTTGCAAAAATTACGACGCGGAAGTCCTCCCCGAGATTCTGTTTCAGATTTTTCAAGCATTTACGCGCCAAATGAAAACGTGATTTAAGGCAAAAGGCAAACAGGATTGCTGAAGCGCCGGTTTGGGTCGGCGCTTTTTGTGCGTGCTTTTCAACATTTGAGCTTCTATTTTTTCGCAATGATTATCTGGCTTACCGCACTGGTTCTGTTGGGGCTTCTTGCCCTGGTTGGATATTATCAAGGTGTCATCCGTGTTGCCGTATCACTCCTTGGCCTTTTTGTGGCGGCGGCTTTGGCCATGCCTATTTCTCCGATATTGAAACCGCTGTTGCCGCTCGTGAGTCTGAAACATCCGATCTGGAGCGCGTTTGTTCCTCCACTGGTGGTTTTTATTCTCGTCATGATCGCTTTCAAAGTGGTGGGGCATGTCATTCATCGCAAAGTAGATGTGTTCTACAAATATAAAAAAGACGACAAATCGCGGTTCAAGTGGGAGCGACTCAGCCGCCGCCTCGGCATGTCGCTCGGTCTGGTGAACGGTGCCGTCTATTTCGTTTTGTTGCTGATTCCCTTTTACGTGGCTGGTTACCTCACCACCCAACTGGCCACAGGCGAAGAAGATCCTGCTGGAATGAAGTTCATCAATCAGGCGCGCGCGCAGATTCACGACGCCAACGTAGATAAGGTCGTGGCGAAATATGATCCAGCACCGGCGAATTTTTATGAAGCGGCGGATATTATTGGTTTGCTCAAACACAACCCGCTTTTGAACAGCCGTCTTTCCCGTTACCCGGTTTTTCTGTCATTGGCGGAGCGGAAAGAATTTCAAGACATCGCTACAGATGTGCAAATCAACGAGATGATTCAAGCGCAGGCGAAAATCGGCGACATCATCAATCATCCCAAAGTGCAGGCGGTCATTACAAATGCTTCGATCACGGCAGAAATCAGCCAGTTGATCGGAACAGATCTCAAGGATTTGCACGGCTATTTGTTGACGGGTAAATCCGAGAAATACGACGACGAGAAAATTCTTGGTCTGTGGATATTGGCGCTGGATGCAACGGTCGCTCAGGAAAAGGTGGTGAATCCAAAAGTGACGCCGTTCCAGCTTAAGAAGCTTAAGGAAAGTAAATACGCCACGGTTTTAGGAACCACCTTCATCGCCACCACCGATCAGAAAGCGATTCTGAAGAATCCTCCGAAAACTCCCGAGACACCGGCCGAAATTGCCGACCAGGGCACTTGGGGGAAAAAGCAAGGCTCGAGCTACCAGGTGACGCTCGGAAGCAAAACGCTGGATGTGACCTTTGAAAACGACAAACTGTTTTTGCCGAGAGACGGAATGACTTTTGTGTTCGAAAAGGATCTGTGATTACTGGGCGGGCGAAAAATTGGCCGGCTCAGCACGAAGCTTGAATCCACTAAAGAGCGAGGGCAAGGAATCGGGTGTCATCACAGGATTAGTGCTGGCATAGTCATTGGCGCGATTTAGCTGATTCAGCCCGATTGATTCCTGCGCTGCTAGTTTTGGTGCCAGGTCCCAATTACCACCTTCTGCGATTGGGTGGGCCATGGTTTGCTCTGATTGACCGCTCAAACTATATCCAATGCCGAAGACCAAGGTGCCGCAAGCGAGCAAGCCGAAGCTGTATGCCATGGCTGGGCTTAAGCCGAAATTGGGTAAAATTCTTTGCCAGAACGGGAGCGTTTCTGGTTCGCGCTCCATGCGCGCCCAAATTTGGGTCGGCAGATCTGAGAAGTATCGGGGCGGCGGCTGTTCATACTTTTTTAACGCCAACAATTTGCGCAATGCATCAAAATTTTCCTGCTCCGAGTTCATAGTTACTTTAAATAATCTGACAATGTTGCCTGCAATTGTTGACGCGCATAAAAAAGTCGCGACCGCACTGTGCCCACGTTGCAACCCATGATTTTCGCAATTTCATCGTGCGACATGTCCTGAATATCATGCAGCGTCACTACCATTCTGTGAGGTTCTGACAGCTTTTGGAGGGCGGTGTTCAATTTCTCTGACAACTCCGAAAGATTCAAATCGCGACGTGGGGTCCGATCCGAGACAAGCGCAACCATGTCGGGATCGTTTTCCGCATTGAAATCCATGTCGTTCAAACTCAGGTGAAAGCGATTTTTACGCTGCTTGAGAAAATTGATC
This sequence comes from Limisphaerales bacterium, assembly GCA_046593365.1. Lineage (GTDB taxonomy): Bacteria > Verrucomicrobiota > Verrucomicrobiia > Limisphaerales > CANJXF01 > CANJXF01. The sequence goes on along the minus strand of JBKJOA010000059.1, from coordinate 7,257 downwards.
GTCTTGTTGATCGCGATTCGATAAATCCATGTGTAAAAACTCGAATTACCCTTGAACGATTTGAGAGCGCGATACGCTTTGATAAACGTTTCCTGGGTTAAATCATTGGCGTCCTCGTGATTCGAGGTCATGTGATAAACCGTCGCGTAAATCCGTTCCTGATATTTGCGGATTAATTGATCGTAGGCAGCAGCGTCCTCTTCCTTGGCGCGATTGACCAAAGCGAGATCCTCAGCAGCTCGAAGTTTGTTTTCAAGGGCTTTTTCCGGTGCCGACATAGAGAGAACACCCGTTATGGGAAGTGCCGTTTTCATTAAGGCTTAAGATGAAACACCCAAAGCATTGCTTTGTTGTGCCAAATAATTAATCAGGCCGGACAAACCGTCGCGTCCTTCGGAATCGGGCAGCAATTCCAAGGTTTGACGGGCAGCCGTGAGGTGCTGATGAATCATCCGTCTTGATTCCAGCAGGGCATCGTATTTTTCCAATAAACCAACCACGCCGGGAAAATAGTGCGGGAGCCAATTCTTGATCTGCGACTCTAAGAGGGTGCGCTCGGCGTCAGTCATTCTTTCCAAGGCAATGAGCAATGGCAAGGTCACCTCGCCGTTGCTTAAATCGCGGCCCATCGTTTTCCCAGATGCGGTTTCTGATCCAAAAACGTCAAGGCAATCGTCGTAAAGTTGGTAAGCGGTTCCCAAAGCCAGACCGAACTGGCGCAGAGCCTCGCGTTCGGTTGGAGCGGCTTGATTCAAAAGGCCGCCCAGATCACACGACAGTGCAAAGAGTTCTGCGGTTTTCATCTCGAGAATCTTAAAATATTCCTGGCGTGAAATCTGGAAGCGCCGACGGCTTTGAGTTTGCAGGATTTCTCCCGAACACACCGTGTTGGTCGCCGTAGCCACCGCGCGGCAAATCTCTGGTGTGGGAAAACTAGCCGCCAGTTTCAGTGAATGCGCAAAGAGACAGTCGCCCAGTAAAACAGAGATTTCGTTACCCCATTTTGCGGAAAGGGTGGGGCGGCCACGGCGCAATTCGGCATCATCAATGATGTCGTCGTGAACTAGCGTGGCCAGATGAACCATTTCCACGATGACTGCGATGGTAACATGGTTGTCACTGACCTTTCCTGTTGCCGCGCCGCTCAAAGAAACCAGGAGAGGACGCAGTTGTTTGCCATTCCCACTTAGCGCATAGTGCGCGTAGGCAGACACTTGGGGCTCGAATTCCTCAGCCTGGTTGATCAACCGTTTTGCCACGGCCTTCAAAAAAGAATCCTCGGCCTCCAAAATTTCATTCCACATGACTGAAGATTTTGGGGTCAAGCTGGTTGCAAGAGGAACTGCAACCCATTTGGTTTCAGCGGCCAACATCCGGTGCAATCTAGTTTTGGCCGCAGTCCAAGTCAAACTTTAGTCGCGAAAGGTAGTGGCTCAGTTTGGTTTGGAGTTCCGCCTTTAGGCGGTCCGAAACCGCGTCAACGCGGAACTCCAAACCCGCAACGAATTCAAATTGAACCACTGCCTTGCGAAAGGTCCAACGAAAGTCCCGGTTTCGGAAACCCAAAAAGTGGTTATCTTTTTGGCGTGTCGTCGCTAGCCGAACAACTAGAAAACCTTCCCGCGTTCAATCAAGTGCGCATCCCGGATCTGTGGCAGCAACAAGCCATCACGGCTTTGCGCGAGGGTCAGGACGTCGTAGTGCATGCTCCGACTGGCGCCGGAAAAACTTTAATTTTTGAACTTTGGTCGAACAAAGGCAAAAACCGAGGGCAGGCGATATACACAGTGCCGACCCGCGCCCTGGCCAATGACAAATTAGCGGAATGGCGTGCGTTAGGCTGGGATGTGGGAATTGCCACCGGGGATCTTTCGGAGAATTTAAGCGCACCGGTCATCGTGGCCACTTTGGAGACACAGAAAACGCGTTTGATTCGAGGCGAAGGCCCCACCCTGCTGGTGGTGGACGAATATCAAATGATCGGCGACGCCGATCGCGGCTTGAATTACGAGCTGGCACTCGCACTAGCACCACCCCAAACGCAACTCCTTTTGCTCAGCGGTAGCGTCGGCAACCCGCAGGATTTGGTCAAGTGGCTCGCCCGGCTCGGTCGAAAAGCGGTGCTCATCCGCCATGAACATCGTCCAGTGCCGCTGGAAGAAGTTTATGCGAACAATCTCAACTTTCATGTGCCGGGTGAAATCCGCGGTTATTGGCCACGTCTCGTCGCCAAAGCTTTGGCGGAAGATTTAGGGCCACTCTTAATTTTTTCTCCACGACGCCAGGGGGCGGAATCGTTGGCGGCGGAACTGGCGCGCATTTTGCCAATACCGAATCCGCTCTCGTTGACCTCTGAGCAGAAGCTCATGGTGGGGGAACCACTGGCGAAAATGTTGAAAAGCCGAATCGCTTATCATCACAGCGGGATCAGCTACGCCGCGCGAGCAGGAGTCGTTGAACCGCTCGCCAAAGCGGGCCAACTCCGAGTCGTGGTCGCCACCATGGGATTGGCGGCAGGTATTAATTTTTCCCTCCGCAGCGTGGCGTTGGCGGGCGAATCTTATCGTCGCGATCATCAGGAACAACCGCTTCGATCCGACGAAATTTTACAAATGTTCGGTCGCGCGGGACGCCGTGGCTTGGATGAAACCGGTTACGTCCTCGTCACCGCGAACCAAATTCGTCTCCTCGATGCGCATGCCTGCCATCTTTCGCGCGGCGGTTCGGTGGATTGGGGAGCGCTGCTCGGTTTAATGTCCGCAGCAGCCGAGACAGGGCGCGACCCGTTTCGCGAAGCGGTGCGCGTGCAGGAGCGACTCTTCACCACCAAACCTATTTTTCTAGGCGTGGAGGAGTCGCTCAAACATCCCGATGTTCCGTGCGGATTAAAAACGGATGCCGAACGCGCCCGGCATGTGCGGCAACGCGTTCGTGAAATCCTCAACAGTCGTGGTGAATGGGAAAATTATCCCGCGCCCACCGAAAAACCGTTGAGTCAAATTCAGGTTCAACTGATTTCTGAGACGCTGGCGTCCGAAACAACTCCACCCGCGTTTAAACTTCGTCCGGTGTTGTCCCATCCGTCCGCGCTCGAAAAAGTCGGCTCCGGCCAGCTGGTTGTTTTGTCGGAGGATGATCGCGGAAAAATTTATGGTCGAGCCATCACGGTAGCGGATCGGCTCCATGATAATCGAATCATGATCGCCAAGTGGATTCGTCGGCTCACGAATTGGAATGGGCGAAATGTCGCCGGGAAATCATGGGAACAAGAGATTGTTCCACTGGTTGAAAAACGTCTCGCGCTGCAACGAATACCCCTCGTGCGTTTTATTTCCGAGCCTCACAAAATTATCGCGCTGGTTAGCCTGGCCGAAATGACGATGCGGGTGCCGGTCGATTCGCACGGTGTTGCGCTTTGGCGTCCCATCGAGCGCGATGTCCTCCTTCGCGATTGCGCGCAGTGCGCACTGGTTGCGGTTTGCCGCGAACTTTCTGCCGGAACGGGTGTCGCTCTGCTCTGGCGGCGAATGGGGCTCGTTGATGTCCTCGGGAATCCAACTCGACGCGGGGTGATGGTGAGCTTCTTTTCGCAGGGCGACGGTCTGGCGATTGCCGCCGCGCTGGAGGAGGAAAATTATCCAATCAACGAATTGATTTACGATCTCGCAAACCTGGATGCCGGATTTCGTTTTTGTGGCGAAGAAAATCGTTGGGCCGGCCGACTTGCCGTTGTTTGCCATCGCGCTTACGGCATACAGTCCATCCCCGGATATTTGGAAAACGGAGTTCCGCCGAAGTATGGATCGGGCGCGGAGCAGGTGGTGGCAGGTGTTCACAAAAATCCTTCGAGCAAACAAAGGTGGGTGACTGATTTGCTGGGTGCCGGAGATATTGATCGCATCATCATTGAATGGAGAAGCATGATGCGCCAAATCGCTCACGCATCCGATATAGAATGGCCCCGCTGGCGCGAGTTGCAGACTGCGGCAAAAGCAATTTTACTGGACACGGAATCTCCCACCCTGACCGATCTTCCTCCTCTGGAATATCACCAGACTAAACGTCTGGATCACCGGTTGATTTTGCGTCGCCACTGAGCAAAACGCCGACTTCCTGATACAGGAATGGATGCTCGAAATTTCCATTACCCGTTATTGCGGGAATCCCTCGCTGAAAAAAACAAACTTACCTGATTGTGACCCCATGACTCTTGGATTTTAATACCCTACGCAATTACAGACTAGGAGGATCAAAGATATGAGGATTGAAGAAAAAAATTTCCAACTGCCCACAGATGATGACATCGCGGTTTACGCGTATTACCTATGGGAATCTGAAGGCCGTGTCACGGGGCGAGAATTGGACTATTGGTTGCAAGCCAAAGCGCATTTGGTCGCGCACCGTCAATATGAGGCCGGCCTTTTAACGTCTCGCTCCAAAACCGGGTCCACCCGAAAAGCTCCCGAATTGCCAACCACTGTTTCCGCGCCGAAAACCACTAAGAAGCGCTCCAGCAGTGTCACGTCTGATTCCATTTACGCCTAGTTTACGATGTAGTGCGCTCCACCGATTGCCGGAGAAATATTAAATAAGAAACCTGATCCAATCGGTGGAGCTTTTTTAGCCCTTGCGTTCCGTAGCAAAACGCGCGGAAGAGTTTTCCCTTCTTTTTCTTTCTCATTAGCCGTTGCGCGCTAAGTTCCTTGACGAGAGATCTGCGTTTTTAGTTAGCTGACGACCTGCTCATGAACCAAACTTTTTTTCCCCTGCTCGCGTTCTTTTCTCTTGGGTTTTTCACTCAAGCAGCCGACCAAAAATCTCTGCGCCCAAATATAATTTTCATCATGTCTGACGATCATGCCGCGCACGCGATTAGTGCTTACGGCAGCAAAGTCAATAAAACGCCCAACATCGATCGCATTGGGAAAGAAGGGATGCGTTTCAGCAATTGTTTCGTGGTGAACTCGATTTGCACACCGAGTCGCGCGGCAATTCTCACCGGCAAATACAGTCACATCAACGGTGTGCCGGTTTTCAATCGCTTTGACGGTAGCCAATGGACGGTCGCAAAGGGGTTACAGAAGGCGGGTTACCACACCGGCATGATTGGCAAGTGGCATTTGCAGAGTGACCCAACTGGTTTCGATTACTGGAATATTCTACCCGGGCAAGGCTGGTATCACGATCCGGTTTTTATCGAGATGGGCAGGACCAACAAATTCAAAGGTGGCTATGCGACCGATTTGATTGCTGATTTCGCCCTCGACTTTTTGGAGAAACGCCCGAAAGACCAGCCGTTTTTTCTCATGTGCCATCACAAAGCACCGCATCGCCCTTGGGAGCCGGATGAAAAACATGCCAAACTTTTTGAGAATGTGGAAATTCCTGAACCGGCCACGTTCAACGACGATTACAAAAATCGTTCGTCGGCAGCGACCGAAGCGACGATGCGGATTGATCGCGACCTCACCCCCGGTGATGTAAAGCACACACCGCCACCGGGATTAAGCGCCGTTGAGTTGAAGCATTGGAAATACGAACGCTACATGCGTGATTACCTCGCATGCATCGCCTCCGTCGATGACAACGTGGGTCGCGTTCTCGATTATCTGGAGAAAAATGGGTTAAGCAAAAACACCATTATCATCTACACGTCCGACCAGGGATTTTTTCTCGGCGACCACAACTGGTTCGACAAACGTTTTATGTATGAAGAGTCCTTGCGGATGCCGTTCCTGATTCGCTATCCCGAGAAAATTAAAGCAGGCAAAGTCAACGACGCGATGATTCTCAACGTTGACTTTGCTCCGACCTTTCTCGAATACGCCGGATTGAAAGCTCCAAAAGAAGTTCAAGGCCGCAGCATTGTTCCACTTCTGCACGGCGAGAAACCAAAAGACTGGCGTACCTCGATGTATTACCGCTACTACCATTATCCTGCTGACCACAAAGTTCAGCCACATTACGGCGTGCGCAATGAACGTTATAAATTGATCTTCTTCAATCGGATCAATCAATGGGAATTGTTCGACCTGAAAACCGATCCGCACGAATTGAAAAGTGTTTACGGCGACCTAAAATACGCTGATGTGAAGAGGAAAATGTGGGAGGAACTGACTCAGCTTCGCACGGACCTTAACGATCAAGATCAATTCGCCGACATCCAAAAATGATTCCCGCGCGCCCCTGACTGCTCCGTTTCTCTCTGGGCCAATTTGCGTTGGTTTGAAAAACAACTGTGCAAAGCGGTTCGTTGATGTGAAGAAGGCGAAACTGAATTCGCCTGTGGCTCAGGCACTTCCAGACTTCTGTCTGAGCTTTATTTGACAAACGAATTCGCTCATGCGACACAGAGATTGTTGAAGATAAAAGCAGCCTAAGTCGATTTGCCTTCCTGCGGATCGATGCGGGGGAACCAAATTCCACAGCGATGTGGATGGGGCGCACGGCGGTGGGTAACCATTGCCAAGGTCACTTCCAGGACCAAGCCCGTCAGCTAACCTCGTCGGCAAGTGGAAGGGCGATCCTCTAGGGCCGCATGTCGCGGCACCATCTGATCACCCCGTTGTAAAAATCGTTGCGGCTTCGTGCGTCGGGCGCCTCAAAACGCCCGGCAAATAAAGCGCGAAGTGGGCACGACATCAGGAGTTGGTTATGAAATGTAGTGGCTTAATCGGCGCAATCGCGCCTGTTTCGTTTGCGATGGTGAATCCGTGGTCGGTGACGTTGTTGTCATTGGCCATATTGGTTCCGGTTTGTTTCGCATTGTTTTTTGTGCGCGAAAAACTTTTGCGACGAGTCGGAATTTTCCTCTGCCTCAGCGCGTTCGTGGGTGGACTGGAAATGTGGTGGGCTTACGCGCAACAGCCACAGTCCGCAACGTTACTTGCTGTCCAACAATTCAGCGATAGCAATAGTGCTGCTGCGGAACTGCGCGCATTTGAAGCGTCCAAAAACTCGCTTCATTTTGCGGCGGGAATGGTTGTCTTGCTCGCAGCGCTGGTCTGCTTCGGCGGTTATGCGAAAGCGGCATTTGATAAAATATTTGAGAAAATCAAAGCGCGCAGAGTTGCCACGACTGCATTGACGCTGCTCGCGTTGGTGAGTTTGACGGGCTGCATCAAGCCGTTCGACAAACCGGAATATATTGAAATCGATACTTCGGAAACTGGTTTCGTGATTCCGCTCGAAGGTGACGGCAAGCAACAAGCGAAGTTTCAGAGCGAAGATTATTTGAAGCAGCGTAAAGTTGCGGCG
>JBKJOA010000408.1:0-5077 GCA_046593365.1 Limisphaerales bacterium | reverse complement strand
CGCGCGGAGACCATGATGTGGGTCAAAACACTTCATTACCGTACCGTCGCTTTTTCGGATTCCATCCGCGAATGATTCAATCAAAGTTTTTTTGTCTTCTTGTGAAATTATTTCAACTGCTTTTAAAACTGGAAATCCGTGGAAAGTATTTTTCGACTGTACAGGGTTTTCCGAAATTGGTGTGAGAGACGGATCGAGAGAATAGATCACCAGCTTGGTCGGTGAAAGTTGAGCAATTGCATTGGCAATGCGCGCTTGATCTCTTTTCAAATCGTTGATCTCGGTGCTTTGGTTTTCTTTGCAGCCAGATGTAAGAAGCAATCCTGCCAGCAAAAAAAGAAAGCGCGTCATAGAGATCAACCCCCAATCTGCGCTTTGTAATTCTCCGGCGTCAGCAGCGCATTCACTTCAGCAGCATCGGTCAATTTAATTTTATAAAACCAGCCGTTGCCGTGCGGATCGGTGTTGACCAATTCCGGTTTGTCCACGACGGCTTGATTCATTTCCAAAATTTCTCCGCTAATGGGTGAATAAATATCGCTCGCGGTTTTGACGGACTCGACGACGGCGCAGGCTTCGCCCGCTTTTACTTTGCGCCCGACGGCGGGCAATTCCACAAACACGATGTCGGTCAATTCGTGTTGCGCGTGGTCGGTGATGCCGACGGTTGCGGTGTCGCCGGAGACGCGTACCCATTCGTGAGACTTGGCGTATTTTAAATCGGTTGGAACATTGCTCATAAAATTCTGGGAGATTTCAACATCAAGACACCGAGACGCAAAGAAGAAAATATTTTACGCGGATTTCGCGGATTATCACGAATTAAGAAAAATCCGATCCGCGTAAATCTGTGAAATGCGTGTAAAAAATCACTTTTTGTAAATCGGTTTCTTCACAATCACCGCTGCCACGCGCTTGCCGCGAATTTCGATTTCGATCTTCGTGTCGCTGCTGCTCCAAATCGGATGATGTGGGCGAGGCGGCGGGGAACGGCTTGCAAATAACGATGGAGCAAACAGTAGAAATGGCACTCGGAAATTTGCAGTTCAGCGGTCACTTTAAAAAGTCGCTGGGAACTGAGACTCAAATGGTGAGGGGAAAATAGATCGCTGAAGGTTTGATCGCACCGCAACAGGAAATTTTTTGCGCATCGGACTTGAGCCGCTGCATCTCAATGATAACCTTGTTTTGTGACCGGTGACTCTATCGAAGCCAGCAAGCCATTGAAAATGGTGAGTTGTGGTGCTTGTAGCACGAAGAATTTTATCCCCGGCGATTTACCCACTTTTGAAACCATGCCGTGCTCCAAGTGCGGCCATCCGGTCATGTTGCCGGTCACTTTCCGCCAATTTGAATTGCGGGAGGTGATCGCTTCGGGAGGAATGGGGACGGTCTTCAGCGCTTTTGACTTGAATCTGCAACGTGAAGTTGCTTTGAAAATGATGAAGCGCGAAATGACGCAAGATCCCGAAATTCTTGAAAGCTTTTATCGCGAAGCCCGTGCCGGCGCGTCGTTGAATCACACCAACATCATTCACATCTACACTTTTGACGAGTTTGAAGGGCAGCCTTACCTCGTCATGGAACTGGCTAACAACGGCAGTTTAGATACACGCATCTCGTTGGAAGGACGAATCCCCGAACTCGACGTCCTGGACGTGGGGATAAAAATGGCATCGGCTCTCGGGACAGCGTTAAAACACAACTTGCTCCATCGCGACATCAAGCCAGGAAATATTTTATACAACAGCGATGCGCCGCCTGAGCCGAAGCTGATTGATTTCGGGTTGGCGCGTGAAGCGGAAACCGAAGTCGATGCTTCCAGCGAATCCAGCGTTTGGGGAACTCCGTATTATGTTGCTCCGGAGAAAATTAAGCGTGAGCGCGAAGATTTTCTTTCTGATATGTACAGCCTTGGTGGCACGCTCTATCACGCGTTGACCGGCCACGTTCCTTTCGAAGCTCCGACGGTGGAAGATTTGGTTTCGGCCCATGTCCACACTCCTTTAACTCCGCCCAACCAGGTCGTTCTGGACATCACGCAACTCACCAGCGACGCGTTGGTGCGGGCGATGGCCAAGGAGCCGTCGGCGCGCTTTCAATCTTATGACGAGTTGTCAATGGTGCTAACCGCCGCGCGCAGCGATTTATTAGTCATGCAGGTTGCCCGCAATAATGAAACGTCGAAGGGCAACGCAAAAAGCTGGTGGCGTCGCTGACTTGGGAAATAAAAAAGGCAGGCCACCGGGCCTGCCTTCAAAATAGTTAGCGTTTATTCTTTTTTCCTCTTCGGTCTGGCTTCGCCTTCTTTTGGCTCTGGCTTGGCTCCGATGCGCAAGGAAAGGGCTTCGAGTTTCCCATCCGCGCTTTCCCGAGCGAAACCGCCCACCATTTCGCCCACAGTCGCATCCTCTAAGGTGGCCGTTTTGCCATCCTTCATGATTTTTGTTTGCGCGGTGATGCTGATGGTTCGTTTTTTTTCCTTGCCAATGTTGATGGTTTTGGCCGCTTTATCTATTTCATTAATTTTTCCACTGAAAGGCATGCCTTTCGGTTTATCTTTCTTCGCTTCGTCAGCGGCAGCGGGTTTCTTTTCTTGAGCTTGAGTCGTGATTGGGCTGGTCGCGACGAACGCCGCAAGCACACACACGGTGAGTAGTTTTTTAGTATGATTTTTCATGGTTTTATGGTGATCCCTGAAAACGTGTTTAACAAACCGGGCTTATTTGTAAAGCTGCTTTTTATAGTTAACTCCAATCGCAAAAGATTCTATTCGCTTGTTTTCAGCAAATCAGGCCGCTATCAAAATGAGATGAAGAGAAGATTTATCACCCTTGCCGCTGGCTTTCTTTTTTTGAGTCACCTTTCCTCGTCGGCGGAAAATTGGCCACAATGGCGAGGCCCGCTTTTCAACGGCTCGACCTCCGAAAAAAATCTTCCCATCCACTGGAGCACCAGCGAAAACGTTGTCTGGAAAACCGCTTTGCCCGGCTCCAGTGGCGCAACTCCCGCGATCTGGGGCGATCACATTTTTGTTTCCAGTCCGGATGAGCAGAAGAATTTGAATCTCATCTGCCTTAATCGCGTCGATGGAAAAATGCGCTGGCAAAAACAAGTCGCGGTTGGCGATAAAGTGATTGGTCGAAACAACACCGCTTCGCCCTCGCCGGTAACCGACGGGAAAACGGTTTTTGTGATCTTCGCCACCGGCGATCTTGCGGCCTACGATTTTTCCGGAAAAGAACTCTGGACGCGGAACATCGGGAAAGATTTTGGAAAATTTGCGCTCATGTGGCTTTATGGTTCCAGCCCTCTTCTCTACGAAGGAAAACTTTACATCCAGGTTTTGCAGCGCGAACCGATTCCGCCGGATTACACGCACGCCATCGACGACAAACCGCATCGTGAATCCTATCTGCTCTGTCTCGATCCCAAAACCGGCAAAGATCTCTGGCGACAGGTTCGCAAAACCCAGGCGCAAATGGAATCAAACGAATCCTATTCCACACCGATTCCATTCGAAGGAAAAAATGGAAAGGAAATTCTCATCGTGGGCGGCAATTGCGCGACGGGTCACAACGCAAATAATGGCGAGGAAATCTGGCGTTGCGATGGCTTGAACGCCAAGGACGGACAATGGATGCGCACCGTTCCTTCGCCCGTCACCGGTGCCGGAATGATTTTTGTCTGCGCTCCGAAAAAAGAGCCGGTGTTCGCCATCAAATCCGGCGGGAAAGGAAACCTCACCGCCACCCATGTCGCCTGGAAGTTCGACGAGTATCCGAGTGATTGCGTCACGCCTTTATTTTATCAGGATAAACTTTATGTCCTCGACGGCGACAAACAGATGATGACCTGTCTTGATTCAAAAACGGGTGAGAAAAAATGGCAGGGGAATCTGGGTGTGCGCGATATTTTTCGCGGTTCGCCAACCGGCGCAGATGGAAAAATTTATTGCCTGAGCGAACGCGGAACCGCCGTCGTGCTTGACGCGGGAAAGGAATTTAAAATTTTGTCCACAATTCCGATGAACGAAGAGCCGGTGCGCGCTTCCATCGCCGTTGCGCAAGGACAACTCTTCATCCGCACCGCGCAGAATCTTTATTGCATTGGGAAGAAATAACTCCGCCGCAAATTGAAACACGGGCGTTTGGATAAGGCGGTTGGGTTTTTTCTTTTCCAAAACGATTTTCTGCAACCGCTCGACGGTTTCAGGAGAAAAAAACTTCTCGCCGGTTTGAACACAGACTCGCGCCGGAACATTTTCGACGACGATGAATTGGCCATCCAATTCTAACGTGTAATTCACGTTTTGTTCGATGAATGTTTCGTTTTGTATGGAGTTAAAAACTCCAGTGGAGCGACATCTTTATAAAATTCAACACCAAGAGAAATTCTTAGCCAAAAGCGCGGGATCTTTTTAATTCGCAGAAAGTTTTTTCAAAAAAACTTTGCCTTCAGAATTTAAAGGCGGAAAAACAGCCAGCCCCTCGGCTGCCGCCAACGCCGCCGCCAGCGAATCAAATGAAAGAAAACGGGTTGCGCCCGCATGTTTGGCCGATACCACCACGAGCGCGTCCAGCGTGCCGATGGATTCTTTGGTGGAGTAGCGGGAAAACAGGGCTTCCGCATCTCGGCGCAAGAGCGACCAGTTCAGTTGGTCAACGTAAAGTTTGCCGCCAAAATCATGGACAATTTCCTCCCATTCCGGAGGTGAAGCTTGCTTCGTCAAGCGCGAAAAAATATTGCGGGCTTCGAGCAAAACGATTTGGGACAAAGCCAGTTGTCCGCCGTGTTTGCGCATGAAGTTGGCGACGGTGATATGCCAGGAGTCTTTCTTCGCGGCAGGCTTTTCGGAATAAAGAGCCACCAGCCAGTTGGTGTCGGCAAAATTCATCGCTCACGGCGGCGGGCTTCAAGGATGCGCTCCAAATCAACCGCACAACGTTTTTTTTGGAAGTGTCCGCTCCAATCGTTGGGGCGGGGCTGAAGCGCGCTTTCAATCAACCCGTTGACCCAGCGATTTACGTTTCCGTGCGCCGCCGCAATAAGCTCGGCTTTGGGGCGTTTGGTTCGG
>JBKJOA010000091.1:0-5933 GCA_046593365.1 Limisphaerales bacterium | reverse complement strand
GCAACGTAGGCTTGTTTGATGCTGAAGTCGCTGTTGGAAGTGACGACGGCAGGATCTCCGTTTTCATCGACCGCGTTCGACGAGGTTCTCGCGTTGGCTGACGGGTTGTACCCAACTGCGTCAGGGCCGAAGAGCAATTCGACTTTGTAACCGGCCGACCATTGAGTTTCGTCGATCGGTTTTTCCAAGGTGAGGTTGACCACGTTCAGGTTGAACCCGTCTTGTTTCCCGGCGTTGAAGGAAACGGGAGCTGGATTAGCATTACCCGTTCCTGGATTCCAAACTGCCGATGTATCAACGTAGCCGCTGATGATGGTTGAGGAGAGTGCGGTCATCAATGGGACCGACTGCTCTTCTGCTTGCGTAACTGATGCGAGACTGACCAGCCCGACGGCGGCCAGTCCTGCTGTCCATTTATTAATCTTCATTTAGTTATTTCCTCCTGCGATTTGTTTTCGTTTTTATGCGTTTGATTCGGGTAAAAACAGTTTACCCGCGCACCAAAACGGTGCATTGGGGCGGACAATAGGACAAAATTACTTTAATTGACAACAGTTTTTTCCGGCAGGTTTCCAGAAAAACGAACGGATTAGCTTTGCGCAAACAACCAATATCCCCCAACCAGTAGGGCTGCAACTGAACAAATATACATTAGGTTGCGATAGGCATCCACGAACCGGACTGAAATTCGTCCAGCCACTGCTGAAAGAGCGCTGGAAAAGATCGTCATTGCGGCGACCGTTCCCGTTGCAAATGAAATCAAATAAATTACGGCGTCACTGGTATCGTTAAACGCAAGAGCGGGCAGTACACCCAGAAAATGCGAACTCCCGGCCAGACCGTGCAACGTTCCAATTCCAAAAGCGGTGTGGCGATGGGTGTGGGCTTTGGGATTGTCGTGAAGTTGTCGGGCTCCGTGGATATGTACATGCACATGCGCTTCGCCATGGTGGTGATGCTCGTGCGCATGGATGTTCATTGCTTTGCGCATGCCCCATAACCCGATTGCAATTAAAAGCACACCGACGAGGCGTTCGCTCCAGGCGGAAATGCTTTCCAGCGGCAGAAGATCGCGCAGCCATAGCGAAATTATTCCCACCAAAAGAACGCCAGAAGCGTGACCAAAACCCCAACGTAAGCCGGTAATCCAGGCGCGGCGGCGGACATCGACGGCCAAAGGCGCAATCGCAGCGAGATGGTCTGGACCGGAAAACACATGGAGCAACCCGGCAAACAAACCGGCGAGGGCAGAAATCATATTTAACAAAATATTCTAAAGAGCGGTTTCGCAGGAGTGTGTGCCGATAATTACCCTTAAATGCAAGATTAAGCTAACAAAACGGCTTGTTTAAAAAATCTCTGGAACACCTTCGCCCAAAATTCGGAGGTGGTGACTTAATTCACCCGCTTCACAGAGTTCCTTGAGCCAGCGCGGCGGTTCGTCCATGTCTTCAAAGGAAAGACGAAATGAGCCGTAATGCATCGGCACCAGCCATTTTGCTTTCAAATCGCCAAACGCTTTCACCGCCTGGTCTGGTCCCATATGCACCTGGCGGAACGAATCTGGATAATACGCACCGATGGGCAAGAGCGCGATTTCCGGCGGCGATTTCCGTCCGATTTCCTTAAAGCCATGAAAATAGGCGCTGTCACCGGCGTGATAAATACGCCGCCCTTGATGTTCCAGGATAAAACCACCGTAACCGCGATGGTTGTCGTGCAGGGTGCGGGCACCCCAATGTTTGCTGGGGGTGAGCGTCACTTTCCAATCGCCATGCGTAAAACTTTCCCACCAGCGCAGCTCAATGATGCGCTCGAAGCCAAGATTCTTGGCCAGATCGCCGACACCCCAAGGCATGATTCCAATTTTTGGCGAGGGCAAACGTCGAAGAGTCGGTTTATGAAAGTGATCGAAGTGCGCATGGGTCAAGAGAACCAAATCAATGGGCGGCAGATCTGCAATACTCAACCCGGCGCGCTTGACCCGTTTCAAAAGAAAAAGCCAATTGGCAAAATTTGGATCGATCAACACATTTAAATCGGTGAACTGGGCGAGAAAAGAGGCGTGACCGATCCAGGTGAGTGCGACTTCGCCTTTGTGCAGCACGGGAAACTTTGGCACGCTGTGTTCTCCCGTTCGAGGAGTGAGCAACGCTTTCCAAATCATTTCATAAAAAAAAGTGCCGGGATTAAAATGTTTGCTTGGAGTTAATTCCTTGAACGAGGTAGGAATTTTTTTGCGCGGTCGGACGGGCGGAGTTCGTCGCGGGACTTCTTTCATTTGATTATTGATACAGCCGCACCTGCGAAAACTCAAACGTCTGGTTCCTTTTAAATTTTTTTTCACGAAGTATGGGCGCGGCGCAGATGCTGCCCGGCTCGCTTTTAGTTGGAAAGTTGAGCAAATCCTGTTTAAACCAAAACGTGTCCAAATTAATTCAGCAGTTCGAAACATTCCTCCGCAAAAAACCGGCGCTCGGAAAAGATGTTTATATTGCCAAAGGGGCAGTGGTTCTCGGGGACGTTACTTTGGGTGACCAGGTCAGCGTTTGGTACAATGCCGTTTTGCGCGGTGACATCAATCGCATTGTCATCGGCGCGGGTAGCAACATTCAGGACAACGCCGTCGTGCATTTGTCCGATGACTTTCCGTGCATCCTTGGAAAATTTGTCACCGTCGGGCACACCGCCATTGTTCACGCCTGCACGGTCGGCGACGAATGCCTCATCGGCATGGGTGCGGTTATTTTGGACGGTGCGGAAATCGGCGAACAATCCTTGATCGGCGCGAATGCGTTGGTGACGCAAGGAATGAAAGTTCCGCCGGGTTCGCTCGTGCTGGGTTCACCGGCGAAAATCGTCAAAACGCTTAGCGCTGAGGAGCGAGCTGATTTAAAACCTTGGGCGACAAAATATATTGCCAACGCTGCCTATTGTCTGGAGCACAAGATCAACATTTCCGAGCCGCTCCCGTCTTGAGTGGTTTGGACAGAATTACCGGAGTTGATAAAATTAATTTTGAAAGTAATGTGAAAAAATTCTGTTCAATTCCGTTAATTCTGTCTCCTTTCCATCATGCGAAATCCAATCATTGTCGCGCTCGACGTGCCGGAAACCGAAACCGCGTTGCAGTTAGCCGCGCAACTCGCGCCGGTCGTGGGCGCATTTAAAATCGGCAGCGAACTTTTCACCATCGCCGGACCAGAAATTGTGACGCGAATCCGGGCGACTGGCGCCTCTGTTTTCCTGGATCTAAAATTTCACGACATTCCCAACACGGTCGCCAAGGCGGTTGCTTCGGCGGTGCGACTCGATGTGCAGATGCTCACTATCCATACCTGCGGCGGAGCAGAAATGATGGCTGCCGCAGAAAAAGCCGCGCAGGAAACCGCGCGCGAACTGGGCCGTCCCGCCCCTCTGGTTTTGGGCGTGACCGTGCTGACGAGTCTCGACAGCAACGAACTTCGCGAAGTGGGCGCGGAAGCAAATGTCGGTAAACAAGTCGAACGTCTCGCGAACCTCGCCGTGCGCTCCGGCTTGCGTGGTTTGGTTTGTTCTCCTCTGGAAATAGCGGTGTTGCGACAGTTTTTGCCCGTCGAAATTCAACTGGTCACACCCGGCATTCGCGCCACGAACGTTCGATCCGACGACCAGAAGCGAACGCTCTCCGCCAAGGAAGCGATGGCCGCAGGGGCGAGTTGGCTGGTGATTGGCCGACCGATCTACGCCGCCGAAAATCCACGAGCGGCTGCCGAAACCATTTTGGCTTCGTTTGAATAATTTTGCATCAGGGATCTAAACGAACGCGCCAGGAGTTGTTTGTGGCTTTGCCTTGCTCCTGGGGGCAGTAAAGCTATAGCGATTGCCAAAAATAATTTCCAAAAAGAGTGATTTAGTGCTTGTACTTTTAGAGGGGATATGATTGAAACTGATCGATTGAGGCGCATCCCAATGGTGAGAACGCCACGACGGAAGAACTCCGGGTGGCGATGGAAGCTTCGCCGACCAGACGGGTCTTCTGACGAGTGAACAAATGGCTTTGGCCAAGTGCCTGGCATCCGTGGCTGAACTGCGTTTTCTTGTTCAACTTAAAATTTCGCGAACCACGCGCGCTTCGTCGGTCGGTCCAATCAAGCGCTGCTTCAAACCGAGATAAGAAAAACCAAGTTTATGAGGATCAAAGCCCATCTGGTTGAGAAGTGTCGCCTGTAGATCGCGCACCGTGACTTTGTCGCGAACCACATAATAACCGAAGTCGTCCGTCTCGCCGTGGACGATTCCCGGTTTCACGCCGCCGCCCGCCATCCAGATGGAAAAACAGTTTGGATGATGATCGCGTCCGAGAAAAGTGGAACCGTCGCGCGCTTCGTTCATCGGAGTGCGACCGAATTCCCCGCCCCAAATCACGAGAGTGTCTTCCAACATGCCGCGTTGTTTGAGATCTTTGACGAGTGCCGCGCTGGCCTGGTCAACGTCTCTACATTTCTTGGGAAGACCGGTGACAAGATCGTTGTCCGCTGCGGTGCCATGCATATCCCAACCCCAATCGAAAAGTTGCACGAAGCGAACCCCTTTCTCAACTAGCCGACGCGCCTGCAAACAATTATTCGCGAAGGAACCTTCTCCCGGTTTTGCTCCGTACATTTCGCGGATGTAATCAGGCTCCTTCGCAATATCAAAAACTTCAGGGACGGTGATTTGCATGCGATAGGCGAGTTCGTATTGTTCGATGCGCGCCAAGGTCTCGGGATCGCCGAATAATTTTGCTTCCGCCTCATTTAATTTGTGCAACGCATCCAAACTGCGACGACGGCTTTGGCGATCCATCCCAGCCGGGTTTTCCGAATACAAAATGGGTGCGCCGGAGGTGCGGCATTGCACGCCTTGATAAACGCTGGGCAAAAATCCACTCCCCCAAAGACTTTTTCCACCGGTGGGATCGGTGCCGCCACTGAGTAAAACGACAAATCCTGGCAAATCCTGGTTCTCACTGCCCAGTCCATACGTCACCCAGGAACCCATCGAAGCTGCGCCTGCTCGCTGCGTGCCGGTGAACAAAAACAGTTCGGCCGGCGAATGATTGAATTGATCCGTCCACATCGATTTGATGATGCAGGTCTCATCCACAATTTCGGCCATGTGCGGAAGCACGTCGCTGATCCACGCGCCGCTTTTGCCGTGCTGCCGGAATTTGTGCGGCGTCCCCAACATTTTCGGAACCCCTTTGATGAACGCAAATTTTTGTCCTTTGATCAATTCATCCGGGCACGGCTGCATGTTCAGTTCAACGAGCTTCGGTTTCCAATCGAACAAATCAAGAGACGGCGGCGCGCCGGACATGTGGAGATAAATGATTGATTTCGCGCGCGCCGGAAGAACAGGGGGTTGCACCGACATGGGCGATTTTTTTGCCGAAGCCGCCAACCCCTCGCGTGCCAGCAATCCACCCAAAGCCACGCTGCCCACGCTCAATCCGGCGCGTTGGAGAAATTGTCTTCGCGTTAAAGCGCGGGAATGGGCGAGGTGAAAATTCATTGGTTCCATAATCAACCTTTTGTGAGAACTCCATCCAGATTCAGCAAAACATTCGCGACCACGGTCCACGCGGCGGCTTCAGCGGAATCGACTCCCGCAGGCAGCGGGCCGAGCGGTTTCGTTGCGAGTTCGACCGCCTCTTTTTCGTTGGCGCGATAGCGCGCCAGTTCCGAATCATATAATTCTTTTAATGCGGCTATCTCAGATTTTGTCGGCTGCCGGGCCAGTGCGAGTTGCAGGCCGAATCGAATTCGTTCTTCGAGAGTGGCTCCGCCTTCCTGCCGGAGACGACGACCCAAAGATTGCGCGGCTTCCACGTAAACCGGGTCATTCAATGTCACATACGCTTGCAGCGGCGTATTCGTGGGCAGACGTCGGAACGAGCAACTTTCGCGGCT
>JBKJOA010000089.1:0-5307 GCA_046593365.1 Limisphaerales bacterium | reverse complement strand
AGCGTCGGAAACTCGGCGCAGAGTGGAGATTACGAGTTAAGAAAATTCGCCTGAATCGACCGGGGCAACCAAAAGTCACCATCAAACAACTCATTGAAGAAGGGCGTAAATGAGTTTCGCAATGGACGCCAGCGCTGCTGCTGCATTGGCTTTTGATGATGAGCGCGGCCCGGTTGAAGAAAAATTGCAATCGAAGTTGGAAGAAGGCCGGACGGCGTATGTTCCGCCCAATTTTCATCAGGAACTTCTGGAAGCATTATTGCGCGGGGTGAGGCGCGAACGAATTTCCCTTGCGGATGCCAATGCGTTTTTAGCGTTCATCGACGCCTGTGATTTTCACGTTGTTTCCGTCGCGCCGCTGGCCAACGGGTCGGTTTGGTTACTCGCCCAGCGACACGGTATCAGCGCTTACGATGCCGGGTATCTCCACGCGGCCTTGCACATGGGAGTGCCGATGGCTTCTGGAGATGTTCTTTTGCGAAAGAAGGCTAAAGTTGCTGGTATTGAACTTTTAAACTGAATCCGAATTTAATTTATGAAATCCGCCTACGAACTCGCGATGGAGCGTTTGAACAAAACTGCGCCAGCCGCAAAAGTCACCGACAAACAAAAAAAACAACTCGCCGATCTGGACGCAAAATATTCCGCGAAAATTGCCGAGCGAGAAATCTTTGTGAAAGGCGAATTGGCCAAAGCGAGGGAGAAAGGTGATTACGAAGAGTTTGAAAAAATAGAAAAACAACTCGTGAGTGATCGCAAATCCCTGCAAGCCGAACTGGAAGAGAAGAAGGAAAAAATCCGGGGTGCCAAAAGCTAGATTTTGGTTCAAGGCGCATTCACGCTAACGCGCATGAAACGCTGCGGGGCGGAATTCACTGGCACATTGTCTCGCACAATGATGGTTTCGATATTTGTTCCGATGCGGGCGACTTCGGTGGTGTTCGTCGTGGTCGGAATAATATTCGTAATCGAATAACTCGAACCAGCGAGCCAATTGCTCAAATCGCCGGAGACTTCGACCGTATGCGTCAAATTTGTGGCGGCGAGCTGGCGTTTGAAAGTGAGCGCGAGGAAATTGCTGTTTCCATTTGTCTGCAACCCGACGACCGGAATATTTTGCGTTTTCCAATAGCGCAACAAATCGCGCAAAGCCATCGGGGGGTTCGTCGGAAAGTCCTGGTTCGCTTGATCTTTGGAGTTCAGCCCGTGACACGAAGTGCAAGTGCGAATTTCTCCCGGTTGAAAAGTTACCCAATAACGTTCTTTCACCACGCTCAAGCCGTTCGTGTCAGTGAGATGCCACGTCATCGCCCGTCGCGCTGGAACAAACGCGGCCAGCGAACCATCATCCGCAATTTTGATGCTGCCTTGAGGTGCGTTTGTGGTCGGCAAATTATCCACAACGGGTTCGTGCATCGGCTGCGCGAGCACGCGACGTCCGGGAAGCGGCGTGCTGCCGCCAAAAGTTAGACCGCGAATCTGGTCGGCTTGAAGCAATTGCAAATACCCGATGTCATAAATTTTTCCCGAAGTGTTGGTCGTAATCGTTGAGCTTGTTGGCCAGGCGACTTTCAAATTGTAGGGCTGTTGTTTATCAGCACGGTCGCGCGTCGTCACATTGCGGCTGACAATCATCGCCAGATTATTTGCGCGTAAATAATTTTGCATCGTTGCAATGTCCACACCTTCGTCTTCGAAAACTTGTTTCTCAATTGGATTGATGGGCGAACTGATACGAGCCGGTTTGTTGCGCGAACGAACTTCCACCGGATCAAGTTCCCAAAGTTGATTCGTATAAGTTACCAGAATTGAGCCATTGTAATAACTGACAGGATTCGTGAGGCCGGAGGTGAGAAATTGATTGGTTTGATAAAGAGTTCCAACTTTTTGAAAGGTCATTAGGCGAAAATCGTAAAGTGATTTTGGATTCGCAGGCGTTCCTTGGTTTGAATCTCCACCATTAAAGCTCGACCGAACGGCGATGAGTGTTCCGTCACTTGTCGGCATCGGATTTTTAATTCCCCCCGCCGAACTCGCCGTAATGTAAGTAATGAACATTGCGTTCGTTGCAGTGAAATCGGGATTGCGTCCAGGCGGTCCGTAAATCGCCACAATCTGTCCTGATCCATGCGTCCCAAAATCCGGCCCATCAATCCCAAAATAACTTCCGGCATTCGTCGGGTCTTCGGCGATCTGGAAAAAGTTTCCGAGGAAATTCGTCGTGGGAAGACTATTGGTGTTGGTTCGCGTTGCGGAAGAAAACGCAATGAGATTTGCGTCATTCGTGAAACTGTTCTTGAAACTTTGCATCAACTCGTGACGGCCAATGTGGTTCAATAATTCTTCACCGGTTCCATCTTCGGTGATTTGCCATGGGAAAAATGAATTGAACGCATTTCCGTTGACCTTGAGAGCAGCCAAATTAGTGGTGTCGTAAGTGCGCGGCTCAGGAAAAATTTCCGTTCGGTTATTTGTGTCGTATGACGAATTCGCCGTTTCGTTGGAATAATTAAATGTGCCGTTCGTCGCTCTTCCCAATCGATCGTCCGTCGCATTTCTGTCCTGCACCAAATGGTCCCAACGCGTAAAAATCACGCGGCCAAAACTATCCACGAATGGCGTGAATGCCCCCGATGGCGTGTGATTGAGCATGAATAAATTCCCATTTATAGGATCGAGACTCCACAAGCCGGTGACGGTGGGAATATCGTTATATTCGTCGAGTTGCGGATAAAGATGTGGCGAACCATCGCGCGGACGATCACACGTAAAAATGATTCTTTCGTCCGTACCATAAGTCGGGCTGACGTTATTATAATTTGTCGGTTGGTTCGGAACTTTGGTGATTACGGGAGCGGAACTCGTGTAAAGAAAATTGCTGATTTCATAAAGCTGCCAATAAAAAGTATTTATATCACCCGAAAATCGCGGCGAGCCTACGACCATCGAAAAAACTGCTTTTGTTCCGCTCCAATGCATTGCCGGTTGCCGCACGGCGATTCCGTTGGTGTGCTGCGCACCAAGAACACCGTAGCCCGCCGCGCGGGTGAGATTGGTCAACGCGCCGTTCGGATAACGAATCCAAAGATCATTTCCGCGCGCGGCATGGGCGGTGTCGGCGGGATGATTTCCTAGCGGCGAAACAACACTGACAATTACATTTGAGACAATCGCATTTACTTCAGTCGGCAGTGGAACCTGGGTGACGAACAAAATAGGATTGGCAAGAACAGGCTGCGCCGCGAGTGCCGGGAAATTTAGTGAAGGAAGGCCAAGGAAAACGGCTATTAAAATAAAGAAGCTAAAAAGTTGGCGTACAATATTCCGCAGAAAAATCATAATTTTAAGATTGGACTTAGTTTAGCAAAGATTGGGCCAACTTTGGAAATGTATTTAGTAAAGCGAACAAAACCATTCGCGTGCGAAAGAACCTAAAAAATTATTTTATCGCCGCGTGACGTTCTAGAAAATCTACTAGCACATTCGCCATCACTTTCACTCCCACAACAAGGCACTCTTCATCCACATCGAACTCCGGCGTGTGCGCATCCGCAACGATTCCTCTGGCAGGATTGCCCGAACCGAGGCGGTAAAAAAATCCTGGGACAACTTTTTGGTAATATGAAAAATCTTCCGCGCCCATGCGTTGCGGAACAGTGATCACATTTGTTTCGCCAATCGCCCGGCGCATCGACGGCAACGTTGCCTCGACCAATTTTGGATCGTTCACGACCACCACCGTCCCCTCGGTCATTTGTAAATCGTAAGTCGCTCCGTAAGCGGACGTCACGCCGTCGAGCGTTTGCTTCATCAACTCTTTTACGCGGGAACGAACCTCCTCGCTCAACGTTCGCACGGTGCCTTCCATCTTCACTTCCGGCGTGATGATGTTGCGCCGGTTGCCTCCGTGAATCGTTCCAATCGTTATGATGACTGGCTCGAACGAATCGATGCGTCGGCTTTTAATCGACTGCAACGCGGTGACACATTCGGCTGCCACTAAAATCGTATCAATGCCTTTTTGCGGCAGGGCGGCATGCGCCATTTTTCCTTTGATCGTGATGTCAAACATCTCGGACGACGCCTGGGCCGGACCAGCGCGCGCGCCGACTTTTCCTACTTCAACCTCTGTCGAGGTATGCAATCCAAAAATCGCGAGCGGCTTCGGATTTTCCAGCGCGCCTTCCTTGATCATCAAAGTCGCACCGCCCTCTTCGCCGGCAGGTGGACCTTCTTCGGCTGGTTGAAAAATAAATTTAATCGTGCCCGGAATTTGATCGCGCATTTTGCTGAGAATTTCCGCCACGCCCAACTGCACCGCCGCATGAACATCGTGACCGCAGGCATGTTTCACCCCGGGATTCTGCGATTTGTAAGGAACGTCCATCGTTTCATTGATCGGCAACGCATCAAAATCGGCGCGCACAGCCACGACCGGCCCGGGTTTGTTTCCTTTGAGCAGCGCAACTACCCCGTGATGCGCCACATTCGTTTTGATTTCGTCCAGACCCAATTCCTTTAAGCGCTTGGCAATCACCCGTGCCGTTCGCTCCTCGCGATTGGAAAGTTCCGGGTGCATGTGAAAATCACGGCGTTGCTCGATGAGGCTGGCGCGCAAGGATTCGGCGGCGAGTGAAATTTTGGCCGTGCGCTCGCTTTCCGTCAACGCGTTGGGAGCACCTCGCGCAACTGTTCCAAAAAAAATCGCGGTTAAAACAAAGGGCAGTGCGGAATTCATTTCACTTGATTCAAGAAGATTCGCGGCCGAGCCGCAATCAGTTTCGTGTTCAACCGTTCGCGCTGAATCACTCCAGACCCTCGCTCATTCTCGCCGCATTTAATTTGCAAACGTCCGGCTTCATCGCGCACAGACCTTTGCTTTGATTTTCATTCGCCCAAAACAGATTCCAGGCCCAACGGGTCGCGTTCGCGTTCTCTTATAAATTCTGATTCAACCCCGTTGGGTAATTTTCTGAAGCACCCCGGCTGATGAAAATTTTAAATGGGGAATCAAGTCGGCGAGGAAAAATTATTCCTTCGCCCCGCGAATGCGAAACAGGTCGATCAATCTTTTGTCGCGCGTGGTCTTGGCGAGATCAAGCGGGGTTCGCCCGTCTCTTCCGATGGCGTTCATATCCGCGCCTTTTGTTGATCAACATTTCAGCGCAGTCGTAGTGACTCAGCGAGACGGTGTAATGGAGCGGTGTTAATCCATTCGCATCTTTTGCGTTCACCTTGGCTTTATGTTTTACGAGTATTTCGATCGCTTCAGGATTGCCGTAGCAAGCGGCCATGTGCAATGGCCTC
>JBKJOA010000072.1:0-4136 GCA_046593365.1 Limisphaerales bacterium | reverse complement strand
ACCCCTGAGCAGATCAAAACGTGGTCGAGTCGCACGAACGCTTATGAATTTGCGGTTGATGAATTGTTGGCGAGTCCGCGATTCGGCGAGCGCATGGCTACGGATTGGATGGACATCGCGCGTTACGCAGACACCCACGGCTTTAATAATGATTCGTCACGCACGATGTGGCGGTGGCGCGATTGGGTGATCGACGCGTTCAATCGAAATCTTCCTTACGACCGATTCATCTCGGAGCAACTCGCGGGCGATCTTCTGCCCAAGCCGTCGCTTGATCAAATGGTCGCGACCGGTTTCAATCGCAATCATGTGATCAACTCGGAAGGCGGCATCATCGACGAGGAATATCGCGTCGAATACGTCGTTGACCGCGTGCAAACGACAACACTGGCGTGGTTGGGTTTGACGGTCGGATGCGCGCGTTGTCACGACCATAAGTTTGATCCGGTGACGCAAAAAGATTTCTACCGCCTCTTTGCGTTCTTCAACAGCATTGATGAAGCGGGCGAAGACGGTCGGATTGGCAATGCCTCTCCGCTGATGGCTGCTCCCACCACGGCGCAACAAACTGCGGCAGTGAAACATCGCGCCGCATCACAAGTTGCTTCCGAGAAA
Source organism: Limisphaerales bacterium (assembly GCA_046593365.1). Classification (GTDB taxonomy): domain Bacteria; phylum Verrucomicrobiota; class Verrucomicrobiia; order Limisphaerales; family CANJXF01; genus CANJXF01. Next base: position 3,521 of record JBKJOA010000072.1, on the reverse strand, counting down.
ATAAAAAGTCTGCTCGTGACGTTGTCGAATCAAAATGATTTTTCGGGTTTGACGCTGGCTCCTACTCCGGTTCACACCAACGTGGTTGTCGCATTGAATCCTCCCACGAACAGCGCTGTGACTTCCGCGTTGACGAATCTCGCGGGAGGAAAGCCGTTTGAAGTGACTGGAGCAATCGTCTCGACGAATGGGCCTCTGGGAAATCCGGCGTTGATTTTGAACGGCCAATCTTTTTTGAAAACGGAAGCGTTGCCGAAGCTCGACGGGGGAAAAGGCTGGGCGATTTCAACCTGGGTTAAGCGCGACACGGCCACAGAAGGAGCGATCTTTTCGACGATGGATTTCAGCGCGCCGCCTTCGTCGCAAGCGCACGGACGCGGCGTGGAAATTCGTTTCACCAGCGTAGGCGCGATTGAAGTTCGCGTCTCTCGCCGTTGGCCCGCTTACTCGGCGACCATCGTCACGCGTGAGACAGTTGCACTGGGTGAGTGGCGGAATCTGCTCGTGACCAGCGAAGGTCCAGCCAATGTGTCGAACCTGCGCGTTTTTCTGGATGGCGAGGAATGTTTCCGTGATTTGTTGCACGATAATAATGCCGAGGTGGCTCTCGACGGCCAGGCGTTGATCGGTTCGTCCAAAGAAACGAACGCCCACCCATTTGCCGGAGCGCTGGCTGACTTCAAATTGCTCTCGCCGCATATCGAAATTGAAAAACTCGCGCGCGAATCGAGTTTGGCGGCATTGCGTTTCGCATTGGAAACTCCCGCCCCGGCGCGCTCTTCAAAACAAATGGAACTGCTCTGCGCGGCATTGCTGGAAAAGAACAACCCGGAATTTTCTCGCGCCGTTTCTGATGCAAAAGTCGCGCGATCGGCGCTGTTGGAAATCGAGCGCGTTGCACCGGCGACGATGGTGATGCGCGACCTTAAAACGCCGCGACCGACGCATGTTCTTTTTCGTGGGCAATACGATCAGCCCCGCGAAAAAGTGGAGCCGGGCGTGCCGGAATTTCTGCTGCCCTTTCCCGCATCCGCTCCACGGAACCGGCTCGGGCTTGCGCAATGGTTGACCGACCCGCGTCAACCGCTCACCTCACGCGTCGTCGTAAATCATTTTTGGCAAGGATTGTTTGGACAGGGGATCGTGAAGTCGGCGGAAGATTTTGGTTTCCAAGCCGATTGGCCAAGCCATCCCGACCTGCTGGATTGGCTGGCGGTGGATTTCATCGAGAGCGGATGGGATGTGAAAAAATTGATTCGCCGCCTCGTGACTTCATCCACTTATTGTCAGGATTCGAATTCCAGCGGACGCCTCAACGAACGCGACCCGGAAAACCGTTTGCTTGCGCGGGGTCCGCGTCAACGTCTCACTGCGGAAATGTTGCGCGATCAGGCGTTGGCGATCAGCGGATTGTTGCATGAAGAAATCGGTGGCCCGCCGGTGTTTCCATTTCAACCCACGAATCTTTACAAAGGCATTGTGGTTCAAGCGGATTACCCGGGCGCGACCTACACGGAATCGCAAGGGAAAGATCTTTACCGCCGCAGTCTTTACACTTTCTGGAAACGCACCGTGCCGCATCCGACGCTCTCGACGTTTGACGCGCCCGACCGAGAAGTTTGCGTGGCTCGCCGTTTGCGCACGAACACGCCCTTGCAAGCACTGGCTCTGATGAACGATCCGATTCAATTGGAAGCGGCGCGGAAATTTGCTGAACGAATCCTGGTCGAAGGCGGCGAAAAAAGTTCCGACCGACTCGATTTCGCTTTTCAACTTGCGACCGCGCGTTCGCCAAAACCGGTCGAACGAAATGCGATCAGTTCTCTTTTGGAACAACGACTCGCGCACTACAAATCCAATCCCGATGCGGCAAAAGCATTTCTCGCCGTCGGCACTTATAAAGCGAAGGAAAGTTTGGATTCCGCTGAGTTGGCCGCTTACGCAAATATCGCCAGCCTGATTTTGAACCTCGATGAAACGATCACTCGCAACTAACCATGAGCGCGCCACACCTTCTTAGCCGACGCAGTTTTCTGATGCGCTCGACCTTTGGCCTCGGTGGTTTGGCGCTGGGACAATTGCTGGGTGGAGCCGCTCAAGCAGTGACGACAGGTTCGCGAGGAGCGTTGGCGCCGCACTTCGCGCCTCGCGCCAAACGGGTCATCTTTTTGTTTCAATCCGGCGGGCCGTCGCAACTGGAATTGCTCGATTACAAACCGCGTTTAAAAGAACACTTCGACCACGATTTGCCCGACTCAATTCGCAAGGGTCAGCGCATTACCGGAATGGTTTCAGGGCAGGCCCGTTTGCCGGTGGCCCCAAGTAAATATCCGTTTCAACAGTGCGGTAGAAGTGGTGCATGGATCAGTGATCTCTTGCCTTACACCCAAAAAATTGCGGATGACCTTTGCATCATCAACTCGATGAACACGGAAGCGATCAACCACGATCCCGCGATCACATTCATTCAGACTGGCAGCCAGCAACCGGGTCGGCCCGGTCTCGGGGCCTGGGTCGATTACGGTCTCGGGTCCGAGTGTGAAAATCTGCCGTCGTTCGTCGTGCTGATTTCGCTGCCGAGCAACAACAACGCCGATCAGGGACTTCTCTCGCGTTTGTGGGGAAGTGGATTTCTCCCCAGCCGCCATCAAGGAGTCAAGTTGCGCAGCGGCAGCGATCCGGTTCTTTATTTGAATGATCCGCCCGGGATGGATCGCGCGGGCCGCCGACAATGGCTCGATACTTTGGGGAAACTCAATGCGCGCCAATTTGCCGAAGCGCAAGACCCGGAAATTGCGACGCGCATCGCACAATATGAATTGGCTTATCGCATGCAAGCGTCCGCCCCGGAGTTGGTTGATCTCTCGGGAGAATCGGAGGCGGTTTTCAAATTATACGGCGACACCGCGAAGCAACCCGGTTCGTTCGCCGCAAATTGTTTGCTCGCCCGACGAATGGCGGAACGCGGCGTGCGCTTCATCCAACTTTATCACCGCGGATGGGATCATCACGGCGGTTTGCCGGAGAAGATTGAAGCGCTCACTCGCGACGTGGACCAGGCTTCCGCCGCGCTGGTCACTGACTTGAAACAGCGCGGTCTGCTCGAAGATACGCTGGTGATCTGGGGCGGCGAATTCGGTCGCACGGTTTACAGCCAGGGCAATTTGACGAAGGACAATTACGGGCGCGATCATCACGGAAGAGCGTTTTCGATGTGGATGGCAGGTGGCGGCGTGAAGCCGGGATTGACCTATGGGAAGACCGATGACTTCTCGTTCAACATCGTGGAAAACCCGGTTCACATTCACGATTTGCAGGCGACCATTTTGCACACCCTCGGTCTCGATCACGAGAAATTGACCTTCCGTTTTCAAGGTCGCCAATACCGGTTGACGGATGTTCACGGCAACGTGGTTAAAGGCGTTCTCGCTTAATCTTCGGCGAAGAATCCATGCGCTCCAGAATGAATTCCAAGTTTCAGATACGCGCGGCTATTCCGCTCGCGCTTGTGTTTTTGTTTG
>JBKJOA010000524.1:0-4290 GCA_046593365.1 Limisphaerales bacterium | reverse complement strand
CGCTCAATGAATTGCTCGGCTCATCTTGAAAATTGGAAGCAAAAGAGCGATCACCATGAACCCGACCAGCGCTCCTACTACCAGGATTAACGCGGGCGCCAGCAACGACACGAGCGTCTTGGTCTTTGCCCGCATGTGGCGTTCTTCGATGTCGGCGACCTTGAGCAACATCTCGTCGAGTTTTCCCGTTTCTTCTCCGACGTTGATCATTTGGATCACGTTCTTCGGAAAAATACCCAGCTTGCGCAGAGGCGCGGCCAGCGAATCGCCGCCGCGTGTTTCTTCGGCAACCTGGGAGATCATCTTTGCTAACACCAGATTTCCAATTGTGTTTTCAACTATTTTCAGAGCGGGCAAAAGCGACACGCCGCTTTTGACCAGAGTCCCCAGCGTGCGTGCGAATCGGCTCAAGGCGGCGGTGCGAAAAACCGCGCCCATCACGGGGAGGCGCAACTTCCACTTGTCCCAAAATTCCGCACCGTCCGGTCGCTTGAAATACCAGCGCAACGCGACAACCGTCCCGGTTACGCCAATTAATATCCATGGCCAATACCGGTGAAGAACGGCGCTGACCTTTAAAAGAATCAGCGTGGGCAGCGGAAGGATTTCAAGCATTTCCTGAAGCATGCTGAAAAGTTTTGGCAGCACCACGGTGAGAAGAATGACGACCGTAAAAATTCCAAAGCCGAGGACAAAGGCGGGATAGGCGACGGCTGCTGAAACTTCGCTGCGAACTTCATCCTCATGCTCCAGCAACTCGGCCAAATCCACCATGACTTTTTGCAACGCGCCCGCTTCCTCGCCGACGCGGACCATGCTGACATAAAGTTTGTTGAAAACTTTGGGGTGCTCTTCCATCGCCGCAGAAATGGCCGTTCCCTTTCGCACAGAGGTGGCGATCTTCAAAATCATTTCCTTGAGCGCAGGATTTTCTTCCTCTTCGCCCAGGCCATCCAGCGCTTGCGGAATCGGAATGCCCGCACCGAGTAACGCCGCCATCTCCCGAGTGAAGGCGGTGACTTCCTTGCGCTTGATTCCTGTGCCGAAACGAATTTCTGAACGCCGCGTTTCTTTGGCGTGCGAAACTGTGGCGGTCGCTCCGTTTCCTTTGCTGGTGGAGGCTTCGAGGCTGGAAGGGAACAGGCCGCGCTTGCCGAGTAACTGGAGAGCGCCTTTTCGATCGTCCGCGTCGATCATGCCTCTGACGGTGTTGCCGCCGACTTCGATCGCCTCATATTGGAACGTTGTCATTCCAAGCATCCCTGGGGTAGCACAGGCAACTGGCCTCTGCTGAGCGGCGACCCGCCGCTCGGAACAGGAAAAACGCACGAACTTTTCCATACACCGGTTTCCAGTAACAACATCCCTCCCGTTCCGTCCAGCCAGTGGCCGGACGGAACAGGCGAGTCGCACGTGCCACCCATTTCAATTTCGAAGTTCGGGTTCATTCCAAAGAATCTCCAGATGAAACCCGGATGATCTCCTCAAGGCTGGTGACCCCCTCGGCAGCTTTTTGCAGAGCGTCCTGGTGCATTGTGATCATCGTTTTGTGTGCCGTCGCTTTCAACTCCGTATTGGAACGCTTCTGAAGAATGAGTTCCCGCATTTGCGGAGTAATTTCGAGAAGTTCGAAAATGCCAATGCGTCCCCGATAACCAGTTCCGCGACATTCATCACAACCTTTTCCAGTGTAAAAAACGTTTTTGAATTCGCGCGCACCGAGGGCTTGAAGTTTACTGGCCATGGCGGAGGTGACCGGCGCTTCCATCCGGCAATGCAAACAAATCTTGCGGACCAATCGCTGGGCCAGAACTCCCTCAAGTGAAGACGAAATCAGGAAGGCTTCCACGCCCATGTCCAGCAATCGCGTGACCGCGCCGGTGGAGTCGTTCGTGTGGAGCGTGCTGAAAACCTGATGCCCGGTCAGCGCCGCGCGAATGGCGATCTCGGCGGTTTCAGAATCCCGAATTTCCCCAACCATGACGACATCCGGGTCTTGACGGAGAATGGCCCGGAGGCCAGTCGCAAAAGTGAAATTCCGATTCGGTCGCACCGGAATTTGCGCGACACCAGGAAGCTCGTATTCCACAGGGTCTTCGATGGTCAGGATCTTTTTTTCCGGCGCGTAAATGCCTTGCAGAATGGAATAAAGCGTCGTCGTTTTGCCGCTGCCAGTGGGACCGGTGGTGAGAAACAAACCGTGCGGTTTTTCCACGAGTTTCGAGAGCAACGCGGCGCGATCTTTATCCAGGCCAAGTTCGCGAGGCGTCAAAAGCTTGGAGTTTTTTTCGAGAAGCCGCATGACGAGGCTTTCGCCGTAAATCGTCGGCATCGTTCCAACACGAATATCCACTCGCGAACTGCGATGATGGATTTGAATATGACCATCCTGCGGCATGAATCGCTCGGCGATATTCATGTCCGCCATAATCTTGATGCGGGAAACCAGTGCAGCGTGAAGTTGTTTGGATGGCGGCGGCTTTTCCTGGAGAAGGCCATCGATGCGATATCGCAATTGAATGAAATCCTCGAAAGGGACGAGGTGAATATCGCTGGCACGTTCACGCAAGGCGGTCGAAATAATCAGGTTCACCAGATTAATGACCGTAGGCTCGTTCGCCATCACCTCAATGTCGTGGAGCGTTTTGCTCTCGGAGGTCGCGCCGCGTTCCGGGTTCAAATTCTCCACCATTTGCTCAACGGTGACCTGATAACATTCCGCAATTTTTTCCAACAGCTCCGGGACCGGCACTTCGAACTCCTCGACTTCCAATCCGGTCATGAGCCGGATGTCGTCCACCACGCGTTGATTGCCCGCTTCCGCCGTCGCTACGTGAAGGGTTCCATTCGAAATTTTAAAAGGCAGGCTGCGGGTTCGTTTCGCAAAGTCGGCGGACAACACGCCCAAAACATCAGAAGAAATGGTGAGCTTGCCCAGGCCTTTGAGCGAACGGCCTACCCCTGGTTCGAGAGAAGCCGCTCCGAAATCTTCCAGCAAAGATCCGCTGCTTTGGGATTTGCCTATCTCTTCCATAACAAGGGGCGCATGCAATCCAGAACCGAGGTTCTGGGGATTTTGGACGTGATTTTCATGCGTTGCTAGTAGTTGTAGTTTTCATGTGACAGAGAAGAAAAGAAAAAATTCAAATTATTCGTCAGGACGGGCGCATCTTGACACCACCACCGATCAGGCGAGACGCATTTCTGTTTGGAGTTCCGCCTTCAGGCGGTTCCCGCGCACGCCAACCGCCTAAGGCGGAACTCTCAACGGGGGTGGTGTCAAGATGCGCCCCGTCAGGACTATGCTTTGGCATCGCAAATTCAGCGTTGGAAATCACAGACACCGAATCGGCACGCTTAAATTTTAAATCGCTGCGAGCCCCAAGGAATTTGATGGCTCCTGCAAGCCGGTTTTGGGAAGCTGCGTCCACTCGATCACAAATTTATGAAAAAAAATTTTGCAGGCGGCTGTGTCTTTATCTTGCTGGCGACGGTTTCGCTGCGCGCGGCTGAGTTCCAATTCGGTAAACAAATTCTCAAAGTGCCCGATGGTTTTGAGATCGAGTTGGTCTCCAACACCAATCTTGTAAAGCGCCCTGTCACAATGGATTTCGATGAGCTTGGCCGACTTTACGTCACCGATTCATCCGGCTCCAGCGACAAAGGCCCGACGCAATACGAGAAAAAAGATCATCGCGTCATGCGCCTCGAAGATACCGATGGCGACGGAAAATTCGACAAGAGCATCGTGTTCGCCGACAAGATGATGTTTCCCGAAGGCTGCTTGTGGTACGACGGTTCGGTTTATGTGGCCGCGCCGCCCAGTATTTGGAAACTGACCGACACGAACAACGACGGCGTCGCCGACGTTCGCGTGGAATGGCACGACGGGAAGACGCTGACCGGTTGCGCGAATGATTTGCACGGGCCGTATCTTGGTCGCGACGGCTGGATCTATTGGTGCAAAGGGGCTTTTGCCGAACAGACTTACCAGGTAAACGGAAAACCGTTCACGACCAAGGCTTCGCATATTTTTCGCGCTCGTCCCGATCACAGCGGAATCGAACCAGTGCTCACCGGAGGCATGGACAACCCGGTGGCCGTGGCGTTCTCGCGCGAAGGCGAACGCTTTCTCGCCGGAACTTTTTTCGAACCGCAGATTCCGGGTCAACGCGACGGCGTGATCCACGCGATCTACGGCGGGGTTTATGGCAAGCCTCATCCCGATGTGCTCGACGCTCATAAGAAAACCGGCGACCTCATGCCCGTCATGACTCACCTCGGAGCGTC
>JBKJOA010000492.1:0-3917 GCA_046593365.1 Limisphaerales bacterium | reverse complement strand
CCCAATCCATATCCCTGCCAGACGAAAAGCGCATCGCCATTGTTGAGCAAGCGCACTTGAGGATTACGCTGATCTCCTTTGGGAATCTTATTGATTTTGATGACGGCGGTTTTATTGAAATTAGAGTCCAGACGGGCAGCACTGATTTCCGTCCCGGTCTTCAAGTTTCCATTTTCTTCCCACACAACGTAACCACCACTCTGGTTGATTGAGATGCTCGAACCGACCTGATCGCCCGGCAATGGCCCGGGAATCAAGAACTCGCTCCCTTGCGGGGCAATCACAGTTTCTCCCAAAAGAAAGAGCGGGAGAGCCATAAGCATGGCGGGCACAAGCAACCCTTTGCGGACACACAGCGGTAATGACATAATGATGTTTAGATTAATAACAAGCGCGCCATTTTTTGTCCACGCTTTCTTCTGAACGATTTCCATTTTTTTGAAAAATTTTTCACTTTGGAAATATCTTTTCATAAATTACTTCCTTTTAATCGCCAAACAAGTTGGATTGTTTGACCTGAGCCTTTTCCAAATCATGCAATAATGTTTTAAATCCCCACCCGGTAAAGAGTCGTCGCAAATCTTCATTCGCAGCCGGTTTGGTCGAAAATTTTTCCAACTCGAAATCACACGGCAAATCATCGCGCAAACGGATCAACTTTTGATTGCGCAAAACAATTTCCCGGGCTGTCGCCAAATTAGTCCGGAGCCGTTCCGATTTAACTTCAGGGAGTCGGCGATAAAGTTCTTCCAGCGAGCCAAATTGTTTCATCAGATCTGAAGCGGTTTTCGGTCCCACACCGGTTACTCCAGAAATGTTATCGACGCTGTCTCCCACCAGGCTGAGCCAATCCACAATTTGCTCCGGCTCAACCCCGGCCTTGGCGCGAACATTTGCGGCGGTCCAAAGCAATTCCGTTTTATCGTTCGGGTTGAGCAAGGAAACATGTTCAGAAACCAACTGCATAAAATCTTTGTCGGCGCTGGCGATAACCACCGGCAGTCCCGCATCCACTGATTTCTTCGCGATTGTGGCAATGAAATCGTCCGCTTCCACACCTTCTTCGCACCACGAAGTAATACTCGCGGCGCGAAGATATTCCATGATCTCATCGAGTTGCTGCTCCAAATCGGAAGGCATCTCAGGTCTTTGCGCTTTGTATTCCGGGAGCAATGTCATGCGTTCTTCAGCCAGTCCGCCATCCCAAAGAATCATAAGATGAGTGGGCTGAAGTTGCGCCTGCATTTTTGCGAGCATTTTAATGAAGCCATAGATCGCATTGGTCGCCTGGCCGCTGGGCGAATTCAACTGGCGGATGGCGTAAAACGCGCGATATGCGTAGGCGTGTCCATCCACCAGAAGGAAACGAGGATGCAAAGTGGCACCGGTTTGTACCATGGAGATTGAACCACGATGCAATGACATCATGGAACCCTGCTTTCCCAAACAGGGTTCCAGAAAAATCATCTCGGAACAATAACCGATGTTGCTGGTTGAACAGGAACTGAAATGCGAGAAAATGGCATTTCGTCATCTGTATGAATTCGGTTACCCGCTGGATCAATAATGGTTGGGGTGACAAAAATCATAAGATTTCTCTTGGTGGATGACGACGATTCACTGCGGAAGAAACGTCCAACAAACGGCAAATCACCCAGCATCGGAATCTTTTCCTTCACCTTGGTCACATTATCACTGATCAAACCACCCAGCATGACCGTCTGTCCGTCCCAGACGTTGCAACTGGTTGTGACCTGACGCAGACGCATACGGGGAAGCGGCAATTGCGCGGTCAATGGAGTTGAATTAGCACCTGATTGAGCCTGAGCCACGAAAGCACCCGGATCATCATAGCCGAGAAATTCGGTAATGGTTGGAATGATGGTCATTTGAATCGAATAACCATCGGATGAAACATATGGAAGAACATCAAGAACCGGACCAAACGGCAGCGTCTGAGTTGTAAATTGAATCGTTGATCCGATCACACCGGGAGCGCTATTGCCGGTATTGCCGGTGGTGCCGCCACTGCCATTTTGCGATAAATCCACTCCGGTGACAACTGTCTGCACGTCAGTTACTGATATCTGGGTTTGTCGTCCGCTAAGCGTTGTTACTTTTGGTGCGGCTAACAAGTCGCTTCCGTTACGGGATTCCAATGCGCGAATTACCACGCGGAATTGTGGGTCAGTCAAAATGCCCGTGAGGGTTCCAATTGCCGGGATGGATTGGTTTCCCGTTAGTCCGGAGGTCAAAAGGGTGTCGGTTAGAGACGGCGAAATGCCGCCGACGAAGGGCGTGAAGGGATCGCCCGTCGCAATGGCCGGCCCGGGGAAAAATCCACTTGGATTCGCGGCGCTGGGTCGTCCTTGAAATGAAGGAGCAGAGCCAGCCTGCACGCCTAGCTTGCCTCCGCCAAAAAGGGTATTACCAAGGTACCAATCGAATCCCAAAGCTTTACTGTCGCTCTGGCTGATCTCGGCAAATTTAGCTTCGATGGTTACTTGGGGCGGGTCTGCATTTAATATTTCAATCGCACTCGCGATAATTTCAATATCCAGAAGCGACGCTCGAACCAGCAGAATACCGCTTCGATCATTGAAGAAAACCGATTTCCCATTTGGAAGTCCAACGGGACCAAAATCCACTCCGGCTGCTGTAAAATAGTCCCGAACCATCAAATTCACATTTTGCATGAGATTCGTTCTAGTAACATGGGACAATCCACTTCCCGTTTGGCCTCCACCTTGCCCACCTTGGCCGCCTTGCCCACCCTGCTGGCTGCCACCAGCGATACTCACGCGAGGAATGGAAAAACCGCTGTCGCCATTTTGCCCACCTTGCCCACCTTGACCGCCACCCTGGCCACCCCCTTGACCGCCACCCTGGCCACCGCCACCGCCGCCCCCGCTACCGCCAGTGCTGATGCTTATGGACAACGACGTAACACTTTCCAACCCTTGTTGGAATGTATTTGGGTTGACCTTGAATATTCGGTTATACAACGCGACCGGTTCAGGAGTTTTTGGAGAGAAGACAATCGCATAATCTTGAATCTCATATTGAATTGGCTGATCAGAGACTTGAATGATGGCATCCAATACATCGGCCAAACGAACATTGATCAACGCGGGGTTGAGATGCACCGTGATGGAGTTTAGATCAATCGCCGTAGCAGGCGCAGGCGCAAAAACCGCTGCTCCAGTGGTTGGATCAACCGAAGGAGCCGCCGCTGGAGGAGCGCTTACATGCGAATTGAACAGGAAATTGATACCGACTTGATCCGGGTCTCGGCGTTTAGATTCATCGCGCAGCGATTTGAGCACTTCGCCCAAGGGCAAACCCTCGAATAAAACCTCGGGCATTTGGATTCGGTCCAATTTTGATTTAATCGATTGCCGACCTTTGCTTGTGTAAACTAAATTGCTGCGGGTTGCTGGATTTGGGATCTGGAGATGATCACGCTTAACCGGAGGAACCCAAGCGTCCTGGACATCAATCAGGGCTTGCTTGGCGGCCAGCTCGCGTTTATCAGATCCCACCTTGTAATTGGATTCCTTGATCAGACCTAAATATTGATTTGCCGCTCTATTATCCGGATCTAGTTGCAAAGCCAATCGCAGTTTAGCCGACGCTTCGTCGAATTTGCCCATTTCCCAAAGAAGTTTCCCGTCTTGAACTAAAGTTGCGGCTGCAATTTTTTCTTTTTGAACATCGGGGATTGTCGCCAATACTTCAGCGCTCGGTACCGTTCCGCGTTTGGCTAAAATCAGCCTGTCGTTCTCGCGCTTGAAATTCAGCAATGCCTCGTTTCTGGGGTCAACCTTCAGCGCGCTGGAGACTTGCTCGTTGGCGTCCACTAAATTGCCGTGGCGTTGCGCGTCACGAGCTAACTGCAAACGGACGTCCACCAATCC
>JBKJOA010000472.1:0-5903 GCA_046593365.1 Limisphaerales bacterium | reverse complement strand
GCGGGAGAGCGGGCGCAAACGAAACGCCGCTGGGCTGGGTTCCTGGCCCCGAGGATTTCGATCTCGAAGGAATGGATGGCTTCGATTCCGCACGGCTCGCCGCCGCGCAACGAATGAGCATGGACGATTGGAAGCGTGAGGTGCTGTCGCAGGATGAGCTATTCATCAAACTTTATTCGCATTTACCCAAGGAACTTATTTTCCAGAGAGAATTGCTGGTAGCCCGATTGTAGCCTGTTGGTAGGAGTTCCACGTCGTCCCGGATTAATTGCCCCTCATCCGAACCTTGGGAACCTCTCAGAGCCTGTCCGAAAAGTAGCGTCGGCCATCTTGGCTGACGTAGAGCCGGGCATCTTGCCCGGCGGAAAAGGTGCGAGCCGTGTTGGAGAGCCGCGGATCACCTGAATCTCTTCTCGCGATCCTGCCCCAATCCGGACGGCAAGATGCCGCCCTCTACGGCAGGCCAGAGGCCCGCCGCTACTTTTCAGACAGGCCCTAGAAAAGGGCTGGCAAAACCAAGCCGCAAGACTAAGGTTGATGCCAGTGAAGACCAAATTAGGCTGCGAAGGAATTCGGTATCGCAACTCAATACAAATAGGCATATGAAGCGTCACAAGCTTTTGATTTTGTGCACAGGGTTAGTATTGCTGGTTTCCGTGTATATCTGGTCGTTTGCATCGTGGTGGAATCGCGGCCCGAGCTATGCCGTGACCGTTATGAATGGAAAGCCAGCCCGCTGTGTTGAGTTGCACATGACTCCGTTTCGTTGGCGCACTCTTTATCTGTGGTATCCCGCGATTCTTTATATGAAGCATGTTTGCGGATATAAAGATGGAGATACAATTGCGGCAGCGGAAGATTCAGGTTATTCGTTTATCAAATAATATGCCTAACAAATCGCCAGCCTGTGTGAAAACTCAAAATTGTTCATTGTGAAGAAGGAAAAAGAGGTTCAAAACACCTTAACCATGTCATGAAAACGTTCTATAACTCAAATGTGAGAGTCGGTTTTTTGAGGCTTCATCGTGTGGAGGAGTTTTCACACAGGCTGAATACAATGTTGGGCATCATGCACACCATAAGACTTACCGTTGCATTTGCCTTGTTGACTCTGTTGCTGACAGCATGTGACAACCATATCTTTCCCGACCAGATGGCTGGAACTTGGACCAATAAAAATGCTGACACGATGACATTCACTTCCGATGGCGCGTTTTCTACAGGATCGAGTTCTCCTGCCACCAGCAATTACCAAGGGACATGGCAGATTACAAACGGGACTTTGATCTCGACGATTACAAACGCTCCCGAGAAATTTACCAGACCAGTGAGCTTTAAAATTATGCGCTTGGATGAACACACATTAAGTTACAAAGCTGCTGACAAAACATTTACCTGGAGCCGATGATAATGATGCCTAACCTCCAAGGCTAGCATTGACCGATTGAGTCGGACGAAGGAGCGTCGATACTAGTCGTTGTTGAACAAGTCCCGCGCAAAGCCTTCGGCCACGGGGCGGGCCGGTTGGATTTCCCGAAGCCTTCTCCCGGTGGCCGTGCGTCCTCACGCCAATCGAGCAGCGCGTCTTTCTCGACCGAGCCGGGGTAGGATTACCAACGGATCAAACCGATGATGAAAGAGAATTTGCCTTCTTGTTTTTGAAGAACTTTCCCGCTAAGTTCGTCAGTAAAGCGATGCAAAAGAAGTGGCATATTCCGCGACGGACGTTCCTTCGCGGCCTCGGAACGGCAATGGCCTTGCCGCTGTTCGAAGCGATGTCGCCGGTGACAAAACTCATCGCGGCGAATAACGGCCCCACGAAAATTTTTCCAAAACGGATGGGCTTCGTTTACGTCCCAAACGGCGTGAACATGGTTGATTGGACCCCGACAAAGCTCGGTGCGGATTTTGATTTCCCTTACATTCTGGAACCGCTCAAGCCATTTCAAAAAGAGTTATTGGTTTTAAGCGGGTTAGCCCACGACAAGGCTCGCGCCAACGGGGATGGAGCAGGGGATCACGCACGGGCTTCCGCAACATTTTTGACTGGATGTCAGGCGCGCAAAACTCCGGGTGTAGATATCAAAGTCGGGATTTCGGCAGACCAGATTGCGGCGCAAAAAATTGGAAACGAAACGAGGTTCAGTTCTCTAGAACTCGGTTGCGAAGGGAATCGCCAGGCCGGCAATTGTGACTCGGGCTACAGTTGTGCGTATGTGGCCAATCTTTCCTGGAAAGCGGAATCGACCCCGATGCCTCCGGAAATTGATCCGCGACTCGTCTTCGAGCGTCTCTTCGAGAACAATGTTTCCGGGGAAGTTTCAGAAAAATCCGCGCGAAGAAAACGTTATCAAAAAAGCATTCTCGATTTTGTGCTCGAAGATGCGAAACAACTTCAGTCCAACCTTGGCTACACTGACCGCCGCAAGTTGGACGAATATTTGAGTGCTGTGCGTGAGGTTGAGCAGCGCATCGAGAAGGCAGAAAAATTTGCGACTGCGTTACCCAACGCAGATCGACCGACCGGAATACCCCTCGGCGTGGATGGTTTTGAAAAACATATCCGGTTGATGTACGATTTGCAGGCGCTTGCGTTTCAGACAGATACTACTCGCATTTCCACTCTGATGGTTGCTTACGACGGAAGTAATCGGAGCTACAAAAACATTGATGTTTCAGAGGGGCATCACGATTTGTCGCATCATGCCAATGAAGAATCCAAGAAGAAAAAAATTGCGAAAATTAATCATTTTCATTCCACACAATTCGCCTATTTCCTCGAAAAATTAAAATCCATTCCCGAAGGCGACGGCACTTTGCTGGACAATTGCATGATTGTTTATGGTAGCGGAATTGGCGATGGCAATGCGCATAACCATGATAATTTGCCGGTGTTATTTGCCGGTGGCGGTGGCGGGACTATTCAGAGCGGGCGGCATATTCGTTTTCAAAAAGAAACGCCGATGACAAATCTTTACCTTTCAATGTTGGAACGAATGGGAGTTTCCGTGGAAAGAATCGGCGACAGCACAGGAAAACTCACAGAGCTTTCGTAGGGACGGGCGAGCTAGATCTTCGTAGTTGGAACCAGCAGCAATTGTCGCTGCGGCAACCAGCCAGTGCGCTGTGAGCCATCCAGAATTTGAACCCAACTGGTTTTCTGATCCAAAACGGTCACCTCCGCACCGTCGCGCAATGAAAATGCGCTTTGGGATTCTTCAAAAGGGCCGCGCCTTACCACCGCTTCAGGCACAATCACCACTGAAAATTGAGCCAGTTCGGTGCGAATGGCTGAAACTAAACAGAACACAGAAGTGCCAGCGACAACTCCGAACAACAGAAGAGTACGGCTGGAAGTTTTATTCGATTTTGGGACCCACTGTCGAAGTGCCAGCAGCAGGAACCAGCCGCTCGTGGCAACTGCGGCGAGAAGCGTCCATTCATTCAGAGTGAGTCGAGTTGTCCACTTGGTCCAGGGCAGCGCAGCATTGGAAAGTCCACCCGCTGCCTGGTCACGCGCAAATTGCAAGTTGGCGCGCAGGTCTGGATCGCGCGGAGAAATTTTTTCCGCAATTCGATAAGCAACAATGGCGCGCCCGGTTTTTCCGGCTTTCAAAAATGCGTTGCCCAAATTGAAATGCACGGCTCCAGAGTCCAACCCAGACTGGATAATTTTTTCGTAGGCATTGACGGCTTCAGAATAGCGGCCTTGTTCGTAAAATTTGTTTGCTTCGTTGAAAATTGCGGAAGCATCCTCTGCCAATAAGTGTGGCATCGCCAAGAGCGACAGGGTGACCGCAATGGAACAAACAATTTTTCGCATGAACCTGCCAGCCGTTCTCAACGAGATGGAGAGATTTGCTGAAACTATTGTCGGCCCTGTTTTTTTAGATTCGAACCAATGCTCTTTCATGTTTCAGGTTCTTTAACGCGGTCAGTGCGTCAGCGGTTTTAGGAATAAATAAGGCGAGTTCGGCGCGGCTGCTTTGCTGGGCATAACGAGCTTGATTGCAGGCTTGAAATAATTCGTGGATTAACGCGAGCGTTTCTGGTGAAACCCCGCCGGGGCGCAACTGTTCTTCGACCACCGCCTCGGTGATAGCGGAAGCCGGCAGGTCGAGCCGTTCCCCAAGTTGTTCTTGCAGCAAGCGAAACAGCGTCGCAAAAAATTTATCTGATTCGTTTGCGGCGGCATGCCGTGAAAGTTCCTTCAAGCCTTGCGCCACGATTTTTGAGACCTCGCGCTCTCGTCGCAAGCGCGGATTATTTTGTAATTGTTCGCGGCGTTTTCGGGAAATCACGCCAGCAATCCAGGCGAGTGGCGCGATCAATTGCAACGCGAGGAACCACGGTTGTTTGAGCAACGGAGCGGAGTTGCTGTGAATGGTTCCAATCTGCGGCTTGATGTGCACGATTTCGCGCGCAGTTGCGCTTTTTTCGCCCGGTTCAGAATTGCTCGAAAAAACCGTCGGCTGCGGTGTCGCTGCGGTTGGGCGAACGACGAGGGGAATCGCCGAATTAGTGATGCTTTGATAACGTTTCCGCTCGGGATTGAAGAAACTGAAAACAAATGGCGGCAGTTCCGTGATCCCGGAATTTTGCGGAACAACGACTTGCTCAAACGTTTTCGCTCCTTCTAAACCCAGCGGGTCGCTCGATTCAACTTTGCTCGTGGCAGGATATGTTTTGAATTCGCGCCAATCACTTTGCGATGGCAGGGACAAAAGATCCAATGCGCCGCGACCGGAAATTTTTACTTTGATAGTGATCGGATCACCGACGGCAATGTTGGTTGGCCCGGCGGTGAAGAGCATGTTGAAGTTCCCGATGGCTCCATTAAAACCCGGCGGTTTATTGGCTGTGGGCAAGGGGAGGACGTTCAACATCTGCGGTTCACTTTTGAGGGCGACGGGTTGTGCCTGCGTGAATTGGCCGAAAATATTTCGTGGTCCCATCAGCAATTTAAGATTGCAGGTGGCGGGCCCGAGCGTCAGCGAACCGACTTTCGTCGCAGCCACGGCGACTTTGAAAGCGACCAGATGATAGGCTTCGTTGCCGATACGAGTCTGAGATTGGGTTGGTTGCGGTATGTTCCCAACAGTGAATCCGTCGCTCTGGATTTGTGGCATGCTGACATCGCGCGCATCCTGGCAATAAAGTTGAATTTCCACCGCAATTGGTTCTCCAAAATAAACTTGATTCTTGGGGACAATCAACTTGAGAAAAGCCGGTGATTTTTCATCAGGCGGCGGTGCCTGACCTTGCACAACTTTTAATTTCAGCGCCTGGCTCGCAAACGTGGTTTGGCCCGATTTGACCTGAATTACGGGAATTGAAAATTCGCCGACGGTCGCCGGTGTGAGTTCATACGAATATGTAATCTGAGAAGTGACCTGCCCGTTGACGCTGGTCATCTGGGTTGACTGGCCGCGATAATTAATTCCAACGTTGGCAATCGCCGGCAAGCCGGGTTGTTGTTGAGTGGAAATATCAGTGAAGATCAGGGATAAAGTGGCGGTTCCGCCAAGACTAATGGCAGAGCGATCCAGTGTGGCGGTAAAACCAGGTGCCGCGAATGCAGAATTACCAATAAAGAAAAAAAGCAGCGCCATTCCAGCGCCTCTCGCACATAAATAAATTTTCTTAAGCCAATTCTTCACCATGAAAAAAGACAAAGAAGTTTTGCTTCTGTTCAGTTGAGAGGCAAGCCCTTCTGCGCATCTTTTGGTTTAAAAATATTTTGAAAAAACATGCGGAACAACCTCTCTGTTTACGTTTCATTTTCCTTTCCTCTTTGTTTTCCTGCCGAAAGCTGCTTTATTCCGCCCAATGAAAAAGCGCGTCGCGCAAATTAAACGAGCAACGAAAGAAACCCGGATTTCTGTCAAACTGAACATTGATGG
>JBKJOA010000342.1:0-14559 GCA_046593365.1 Limisphaerales bacterium | reverse complement strand
GCACGAACCGTTGTCGTCAGACTTCTGGTATAACGACGCCAAGAACATGGTCAGTTTTGTAGATGGCCATGTCAGTTACATCAAAATGTTCTTGGATAGTGCGCCACGTAAGGACTGGCCGTTTTTTACAATCCGCCCGACAGCTACGATTATCACTGGACTCCAGATTGATGGTTCAACAATCAGGTTTTTAACGATGAAATCTCCGCCTGGGTTTCTGAAATTCGCGGTTCGACTTTCTTTAGGCGTTTGAGTTGCAATAGCGCAGTTTCGTTTTAAGGTTTGTCGTTATGGTTTCGCTTCGCGCAAATCCCTCGTTTTATAATTGGAAATACATCCTCTCCCAGCGGTGGTTTTTTATCGGCGCATTGGTTCTGGTGAATTTGCAGGGCAGTTTCGCAGCCGGTGTTTCGCTCGAGCAGGCGCTAAACGGCACTTCCAGCGCTTCAAACAACCCGACGCTATGGAGCGTTGGCAATGCCACAGCCGCCATGGCGCATTATGCCGAGGGTTATTCAATTCCTTACCGTGTCGTCATCACCAATCTCACGCTGGGCTTGCATACGATGACAATAGAATGCGACACCACGAAAAACGGCAAACAGGCGCTGGATTACTTCACGCACTTCAACCGATTGCGCCCGCACAACCAGTTTGGCTCATCCCACACGAACGCAGAAATCATCAATCCACTTGCGGGATTGATTGGCAGTTTTGTCAGCACAAACACTTTTGCACTTTCGGGGCCAATCAGCGGCAGCTTCGATTCACTACCAGCCGGCGAACGTCAGATGACCATTTACAATGGCGCAATTAATAATATCTCCACGTTTACCATTCTGGGTGGCGTGGATAATCCTGCCCGTATCACGGTCACGTTTACGGCCGGAGCTTCGAATGTAGTGATCGCCTGGGGAGGCCACATCGCGTCCAAACAAGAATGGGGTATTGGTCAAACAGCCGTTGTGGTTGTCGGCTCGCCTTATCATATGCGGCTCGTTGACTTGGACGGTAGTGGTGGCATGCAAGACAGGTCTCTCTCTTCGCAGGCGGTCGTTTCTCCCCCCTTCTGTGGCATTGCGGGACCAATGCAGGTTCCACCTTCGACGACGAACAATTTTTTGGCGGTCACCGACAGCGGCTCCGCCTATGCCTGGACATTGACAAATATCATTGGCAACGCCGTGGTTTCAGGGGCAGCTACCAATTCGTCTCTTCAGGTAATAAGCTCGGGCAGTGGCGCGTTTCAGCTCGGCCTTACCATTGGGTCAGGCGACAGGGTCAGCATTACCTCCAATCGAGTCGTGTATGTCGGCTTGCTCCTCATCGATCCGAGAATTACCGGCACCAACTTTGGTTTTTCTTTTTTTACACAGACAGGCTTTCAATACAGAGTCTTCTATACCCCAACGCTCTTTCCCACCAATTGGCAACTTCTGAGCAACCTAACGGGCAATGGCTCAACGGTAAGAATTCAGGATGGCCTCTCGCAGACGCAACGTTTCTATCGGGTTTTGGCACAATGAAGATCACGGGTGATTGCGATCATTGCCATTCTCGCCGCGTTGTTATTGCCAGCCTTGAGCCGCGCGAAAGCCAAAGCACAGCGGACGGCCTGCATGAATAACCTGCGCCAAATCAATCTGGGCATCCGAATGTATTCCGATGATGCAAACGATGCTTCGCCTTCGCCCGGTTCGGCGGCATCCCCGACCAACTTTGGGTCGCTTTATTCGGGTTACAAACAGTTGATGAAAAATTATGTGGGAGTGAACGGGGCATCATCGCCGCTAGACAAGTTGTTTGCCTGTCCGGCCGACACGTTTTATCCGAACCATGCTTTTTACGATACCACTGGCCCGACGTTGAATGTGCAAAAAAGCCTTCACGATGAGCCGTTCGTGGACTTTGCCAGTTACGTGTTCAATGGAGGGGACGGTCGCACCGAGGCGATCGGGACAAAGGGCGTCGTCATCACCCGTCCGGGTCTAGGTAACGTGAAGTTGAGCGCGGTAAAACATCCTGTCCGGACGGTGTTGATCGCCGAGGGATCAGCCATTGCGCCGTGGTCGTGGCACGAACCGTTGTCGTCCGACTTCTGGTATAACGACGCCAAGAATAACGTCAGTTATGTGGATGGCCATGTCAGTTACATCAAAATGTTTTTGGATAGTGCGCCACGTAAAGGGCTGGCCGTTTTTTACAATCCGCCCGCCAGCTACGATTATCAATGGACCGCGGATTGATTGTCAGGACAAACGCATCAAAATCAGAACTCCCTCTCCTCCATCCGGTGGAGGAGAGGGCCGGGGAGAGGAGGCGCGTTTTGTTTCAAGGCAAATTGAACACAAGCCCCTCTCCTCGGTCCTCTCCCCACTCGTTCCTCACGGGGAGAGGAAGAAAAATTTTGATGCGTTTGTCCTGGATTGATTGTTCAACATGCGTGTTTCTTGAATCATGACGTGACCGAGAGGTTTGAAGCCGAGCGCTGCCAGCCGCTTGCCTTGAATCCGGATTTTCGGAAAGGTCGAGCCGCAGGAAAAATCTCCGGCCAGTTCAATTTTGAGCACACGAGGGATTTTTGATTTATTTTTCATGCCCTTTGGCCCTTGGGTCAAAAGGTTCGCTTTCGCATTGAGTCACGCGCATTGCTCGCGTAAAACTTCGCCATGCCAAATTCTGAACAAAGTGCCTCTTGGTTCGAAGTTCCGCGTTTTACGCAGCCTCCTGTGACTGCCCTTCGCTTATTCGGCTTGATTTCTGGCAAAGCGGAGTGGATTGTTGGTCCTTGCCTCACAACATTAAAGTTTAACCAAAGGCTAATTTATGAACTTGAGGCTGATCTTTCGTGCCAGCGTGATTTTTGTCACGATTCTTTCACTGTTCATCGTCCTCGCGTCTCCTGCTTTTGGTGCCACGTTGGTCGTAACTAATCTCGCCAGCCTGGGTCCGGGCACATTGCGTCAGGCGTTGTCAGATAACTTAACTCTCGGTGGCGGCAACACGATTATCTTTTCCAACAATGTTACCGGCACAATCACGCTCCAGGGGGGACTCACCGTCAGCGCTCCCGTGACCATCCTCGGCCCGGGCACCAACGTTCTGGCCATCAACGGCAACAATCTTACTCGGATATTCTCGGTGACGGCCGGCCCGGTCTTGATCAGTGGGCTGACCATTCGGAACGGACGAATCGTGGAGTCGGACGGCAATCAAATGCAGAATGGAGGCGATGCCGTGGGCGGAGGCATTTTCAACCAAAGCACTCTGACGCTTTCTAATTGTCTCGTCCTGAGCAACAGCGTCGTTGGCGGCATGGGTGGTGAGCGCGCGCAGGGCAGCGTGGGACGCGGTGGCCATGCTTACGGTGGCGGCATCTACAATACGGGGGGCACGTTGTCCCTCATCAAAACTGTTCTGAGAGGAAACCAATGCACCGGCGGACGCGGCGGGTTTGCGCAGATGAATGCGGCCGGTGCCGGAGGCGACGGTTTCGGTGGCGCAATTTACACAAGCGCCGGAACCGTTCAAATCACGTCTTGTAGTCTCGCCGATAATCACGCCAATGGGGGTCTCGGAGGTGGCATCGGCGGGGGCACTTCTCCCGGCCCTGGCGGACATGGCTACGGCGGTGGACTCTATAGTGTAAGTCCTCTTACCATTTTCAACTCGACTTTGCAGGGTAGCAGCGCCGTGGGCGGCAACGCCGGGGACGGGACCGCAAGCGCCGCCGGCAACGGTTACGGCGGGGGCATCTACAGCATTTCGACCTTAGCGGTTTTGACCTCCACCGTTGTCAGCAACAGCGCCAACGGCGGCGGCACTGATTTGGGGGGTGGCATTTTCAGCGGCAGCGATTCGGGGGTGACCAACAGCACCATTGCTTACAACCACGCCGACCGGGGCGGCGGTTTGCATGGCACCGTTTCGGCCGCCAATACGATCTTGGCTGGAAATACCGCCACCAACGGTCCCGACGGCAATGGCACGATCAATTCCCAAGATTACAACCTCATCCAGAATACCAACGGACTGACGGTTGCTGGCACAACCACTCATAACCTTACCGGTCAGGACCCATTGCTCGGCCCATTGCAGGACAACGGCGGACCGACCTTGACCATGTCATTGCTGCCTGGCAGTCCCGCCATTGACCAAGGCAAAAGTTTCGGCGCCTTCGCCGACCAGCGCGGATTGCCGCGACCTTGGGATTTGCCCTCGATTACCAACGCCGTGGGCGGGGATGGTAATGACATCGGCGCGTTTGAATTTCTGCCCGCTCCGCAACTGAACATTCAACGCGCCGATAACGCCAATATTATCCTCCACTGGATCACAGACGCTGCCGACTTTCGCCTGGAATCCGTGACAAACCTGCCTGCGACCAACAATTGGCTGGAAATCACCAACGCGCGGATCACCATCGGGAATCAGGTCTATGTCACCAATTCAGCAGCGGGCACCAGCAGGTTCTATCGGTTGCGCCTTCCCCCGGCGCCGCTCCCGCCTAATTGACGTGTTTCAATTCTAAACTTAATCGGCGTTTTGACTTACCCGGGAGCATCGGCAGAAACTGCTTTCACCAATTCAGGTACGCAAGTCAGCATTGCTGACCATCCTCGTTCGTGTAAAAATCCCGCCGTGCCGAACCCCGAACAACTTTCCTCTTTTCTAAGCTGGTATCAGAAACACATCACGGGCGACGAAGACCTTCCGGTCAGGCACTGTGCGCAAATTTTTCTCGACCGCTTGTTTCAAGGCTTCGATCTCAACGGCTTCAACGCGAAAAGAGCGCTTTCCGAAATTCAAAAAGTGAGCGATAATCCGGGCAACTTAATGGATGGCGGAACAAGTTATGAAATCATTTATTCATCACTCACTGCGACTTCTGGCTGGGTTGGCGGCGGCGGCAGGTGGCTACGTGCAAGCACAGGTATTCAGCGACATCGGCGCAGGGTTGCAGCCTGTTACTGACGGCTATGTCGCTTGGGGCGATTACGACAACGACGGGCGGCTGGACCTTTTGCTGACTGGCCAGGCGACGATTGGACGTATTTGCCAGGTCTGGCGGAACACCGGCACTGGCTTCACGAACGTCAATCCAAACCTCCCAGGTATCTACTCCTCCTCAGCGACCTGGGCGGACTACGACAACGACGGACGGCTCGACTTCATGGTGACGGGCTTCAACAATTCCGACTCTATCACCTCGCTACTCTGGCGCAATACCGTCAGCGGGTTCAGCAACGTCAGCGGTGTTCTTCCGACCAGTTTGGTGGCTTCAGTGGCGTGGGGCGATTTTGACGGCGAGGGGCGACTGGATATTTTGGTGGGCGGTGCCAATTTCCTGATTGGGAGCGTTTCTCAAGTCTGGAGAAATAACGGCAACGCATTCGTAAATATTAACGCCGGACTACCGGGTGTATCGGCAAGTTCCGTGACGGCGGCTGATTATGACAACGATGGGCGGCGCGACTTGCTGATCAGTGGCAGCACGGGGGCTGGCTACATCACCCAGGTATGGCGAAACACGGGAGGCGGGTTCACGAATCTCAACGCGGGTTTGCCCGGGGTCACTTTCGCTTCGGTAGCTTGGGGCGATTACGATAATGACGGGCGCGTGGACATCCTGATGACGGGCACAACAAATGGAAATGGTTCGGGCGCGATCTCCCGAATTTACCGGAATACAAGCGGCGGGTTCGTGAACCTTGGCACGGCACTTCCGGGAGTGATGGATGGATCAGTGGCGTGGGGTGATTACGACAACGACGGGCGGCTGGATTTTCTTCTCACCGGGACCACTAATGGGAGCTTCTCGGGCGGCATTGCTCAAGCGTGGAGGAACACGGGTAGCGGGTTCACTAATCTCAATGCGGTGTTACCGGGACTTTCAGCCAGTTCAGTTGCTTGGGGTGACTACGATAATGACGGGCGATTAGATATGTTGCTGACGGGAGCGGATGCGGCGGGTGGCTATACTTCGCAAATATGGCGCAACACTTCTGGAGCTACCAACACGCCTCCCGCGCCCCCGACCGGTTTGGCTGCGGTTGCCGCAGGCAACGCCGTGATTCTCAGTTGGAATCCGGCCAGCGATGCCCAAACACCTGCCGTCGCCTTGAGCTACAACATTCGGATCGGCACCACACCGGGTGGCTCAGAAGTGCTGCCCGCCATGTCTGCCTCGACCGGCGTTCGGCGTCTGCCGCAAGCTGGCAACGCCCAGGCAAAACTGTTGTTCAAGGGGGTCATTGGCACCACTTATTATTGGAGCGTGCAAGCAGTGGACAGCGCCTTTGCCGGTTCGGCTTTTTCGTCCGAGGGAAGCTTTGCGCTCCATGGTGCCCTCGGCCTGCCCGGTTCCACCAACGCGGTTTCCGGCGACCTGAACGGCGATGGCCTCGTCAGCCAGTCCGAACTCGAAACCGTTCTTTCAAATTATTTTCCCACCAGCCCCTTCCTCAAGATCACCAATGTAGCCGGACTCGGCGGAACGAATGTGACCTTTGCGCTCACCAATTCATTGGAAGGCGCATTCAGTGTGGAATACAGCACCAACCTTGCAAATTGGTATTTCCTCGGTCCTGCCACGCCACGTTATTTTTTCACGGACACCAACACCCCCGCCGGGCCACAGCGTTACTACCGCCTGCGCTGGCCTTAGTCTGAAGGTTTCCGATCACGGCAATCATTGAATTTTGAACGCTGGGTTATTGATTTCCAAAAAATGGATATAATTCAGGCGCAAAGCTACGTTGCTCCATTCGCAAAAGTGAGTGGATCGCGTCAGCGAATTTGACCGTTACATTGTTTGCTCCGGCATAACCAAACGTCCGGTATTCAATTTCGTCAGCAGCGTTATTCGTCCTGACCATTCACTTTTCGCATTTTCATTCGAAGACGATTACAGCTTCGGCGTTTTGCAATCGAAGGTCCATTGGCTCTGGTTCATCACGAAATGCGGCAAGCTGAAATCTGATTTCCGTTACAGCGCAGAATCCGTTTTCGACACCTTCCCGTGGCCGCAATTTGAAGACGTCCTGAAAGGACAACGGAACTTAGCCGGGGGTAAGCCGGACGAGACCGGCACCACCCCCGGACAATCGGCCGCCAATTCACCCGCAACCCGGCGGGTTGCCGGAACCTCCGCATCAACGTCGCCATCCATCACCCCATCCGGGGTGAATTCTCGATCGGACATATCATCCGGGGGTAACGTCCTTTCGTCCTTACCCCCGGCTAATGTCTCGAATCCCTCCGGGATACTTTCCGTCGCCGATATTAAAAAAATCGAAGCCGTCGCGGAAGCCGGGCGCGAAGTCCGCCGCGTGCGTGCCGAGGCGTTGTCGAAAATGAAAGGCGGCCTGCGCGCCCTCTATCGCACCCTCGAACTCCCCGTCGCCAACCCGCTCAAAGATGCCCACGCCGCCCTCGATACCGCCGTGTTGAACGCCTACGGCTTCAGCCCAAAAAAAGATTTACTCGCCCAACTCCTCGCCCTGAACCAACCAGCCGCCGCGAACATTGAGAAGGGAGAACCCGTCACCGCCCCCGGCGTGCCGAAAAATTATCTCACCGCAGAGAAATCAGTGACGGGGGATTGTATCAAGCCGGCTTGAAGCAACCGAACGCTTAACCCGCACTTTAGCTTTTAGCATTAAACCTTCCCGAGACCGATGGGACCGATTAAGGTTTTGTCGGCAAGAATGACTGAACAGCGATGAACGCCGTTGACCTCCCATATTTCCAGGAAAGAACCCCGGCAAGATGAAAGGGCGCTTTTATCGGCTGACCCGAGACCTGCACCTCTACCTCGGGCTATTCATCAGCCCATTCGTGCTCGTCTTTTCCATCAGCGTCTTTTTTCTTGTGCATTCCTGGATTCCAAAGTTCGCTCATGAAACCGCCCGCACCCGGGTCGTGTCTGCTCTGGCCCTTCCAGCAGACTTGCCGAAGCTTTCCGGCCGGCCGCTCATTGATGCGCTCAAACCAATCCTTGAAAAAATGAACGTTCCCGGTGAGATCGGGTTTGTCCGGCACATGGTCAAAGAAGAAACGTTGTTCATTCCTGTCTCGATTCCCGGACGCGCGACGACGGTGACCATCAACCTCGCCACTCGTGAAGCAACCCTCGTAACCCGCGAGACCGGGCTGGCCGACGCTTTGATGACTCTCCATAAATCTCCCGGTGGACACGCGCCCGCCATTCGCATGAACTGGTTTTTCATGAAGGCATGGCGTTGGTTTGCCGACGCCACCGTTTATCTCACTCTCTTCATCTCCGTCAGCGGCATCTACCTCTGGTATGTGTTGCGGGCTGAACGCAAGATCGGTTTTATCCTTCTGTTCGCCGGAACCGTGACATTTTTTGGAATCGCTTATGCCGTCAGCCACTGAACCTGAGGTCCCGGCCAAATCGAAAAATGGCGCGCGCTTATGGACGGGCTTCGAGCGCTGGAATCGCAAGCTGCACTTCTACTCCGGCCTGTTCCTGATCTTCTTCCTGTGGCTCTTTGCCTTCACTGGACTGCTCCTCAACCACCCGACCTGGACGTTTCAGGAACACTGGAAAAACCGCAAGGAGACGAACTATGAACGCGCGATCAAAGCGCCCGCCCCTGACGCCGCCGGCGACCTCGCTCAGGCCCAGGACATCATGAGGCAACTTGGCATCGTGGGCGACATCCTCTGGACCACCACCCGAACCGACGCCGGCCAGATCGAATTCCAGGTCAGACGTCCCGGCCATTTCTTTTTTATCAAAGCCAATTGGACCCAGGGTAGCGCGACCGTGCGCCAGGCCGATGTGAACCTCTGGGGCGTCATGAAAGTCCTTCACGTCTTCGACGGGAATGTGGCCGATGACCCCCGCAATAGCCGCGATTGGGCGCTGACGACTTTGTGGGCTTATTCCATGGACGCCGTCGCGGCCGGTTTGATCTACATGGTCCTGAGCAGCGTGTATATGTGGCTCCAACTTCCCAAGAAACGCCTGCCCGGCGCCGTTGTTCTTGGCTTGGGATGCCTAAGTTGCGGGCTGTTTTGCATCGGTCTCCGCTGGCTTTTCTGAAGGCGCTTTGGTCGAACGAGCCGAACGTCAGTCGAGTGCCTCGAGAGGAAATTGTACTCTGCGAAAATGTTAGCCGCATTAACCCGAACTCCGAAGTAGCAGCCGCGATTAGTGTGGGTGGCACAGGCCACTGGCCTGTGCCGAGCGGCGACTCGCCGCTCGGAACGGAGAAAGCACGCGGACTTTTCCGTGCGCATTCTTCCAGTGGCGAGGTTTCTTCCATTCCGTCCGGCCAGTGGCCGGACGGGACAGGCGGGTCGCCTGTGCCACCCATTGCAATTTCGGAGTTAGGGCTTAACCAACCCTTTTGACAGCGATTCGAAAATCGTTAGCATTTGCGCATGTCACATAAGCGCCGCCAGATTCGTTTGACCTTTGTCGCCAGTGGAGAATCGGTCCTCGCCGAAATGCTCGACGACGAAGCGTCCGCCGTTTGCGAACAGGTTTGGAAAATTTTGCCCATTGAAACGAAGGTCATTCACGGCATGTATTCCGGCCTGGAAGTTTTCGCGATGCTGGAAAATCCGCAACCGTTACCCGCAGAAAATCGCGTGCAACTGCCGCTGCCCGGCGAGCTGCTTTATTTTTACGACTCCAGCACCGGCGCGGTTGGCGCGAAGAAACCGGTGGCGGAACTGGTTTTGGTTTACGGACGCGGCGTGACGTTGCGCGGGCACGAAGGGGTGCCGACCCATTGCAGTTTGTTCGCGCGCATCCCCGGCGATTGGAAATATGATTGGATTAATTTCGCCAAAGAATGTCGCAAAGCCCGCTGGGAAGGCCCGCAGGTTTTGCGGGTTGAGCGCGTGGAATAGACTTCTGGCATTGGCCGGGGTTCAATTCGCCGATTCTTTTTTCCGCAAAGACTTCTTTCCGTCTTTCTCCTCCGGAGCGTCCCTGGCGGCGAGGGCGCTGAATTCTTCGAGGTGTTTTGTCCAGGCTTGTTCAAGTTTACGGGCTTTCTCGGGGAATTTTACGGCGAGGTCGGTGGTTTCGCTGCGGTCACGGGCGAGGTTGTAAAGTTCCCACGGAGCCTCTTGTCCTTTGGAAACCAGTTTCCAATCGCCCATGCGGATGGCGCGATTACCCGAGTGGAACCACCAAAGATATTCGTGCGCGACGGTGCCGTCTTTTTTTAAAACTGGAACGAGGCTGAGACCGGGTGCGGGAGGAATCGGCTGGCCGCTCCAATTCTCCGGTTTTTTCCCGCCAGCGAGTTCGAGAATGGTCGGCGCCAGATCAATGGCGTGCCCGGGATTCATTCGCAACTGGCCGTGCGCAGTGATGCCGTCGGGCCAATGCACGATCAAAGGCGTGGAAATGCCGCCTTCGTGGACCCAGGATTTGTGCAGGCGCAGTGGAGTGTTGGCGACGCTGGACCAACCGGGGCCGATGCCTAGAAATGTTTTTGCAGAACCAATCGGCGCGGCGGGATCGTGACCGTCGCCGCGAATCATTTGTTCCGCGCTCGCGCCGTTGTCGGAGAGAAAGAAAATAACGGTGTTGTTGAGAGCTTTCATGGCGCGGAGTTGCGCAAGCACGCGGCCGATTTCCTGATCCATGCGGTCAACCATCGCGGCATGCACCGCCATTTTGGCGGCCTGAAATTGTTGTTGTTCGTGCGTCAAATCTTGCCAGGCGACGGCGCGAGCGACTTCATTGGAGCCAATGCGTTCGTTCAGCGCGCCTGGCGATAAATTCCATGACGGGACCGTCACGGGATCGAGTGGAGAAAGTTTTGCGTCGAGCAGTTTCATTTTCTTCATACGCTCCCAACGTTGTTTGCGCAAGGCGTCCCAGCCGTCACGATAGGTATCCCGATATTTCGCGATGTCTTCGGGCGGCGCTTGAATTGGAAAATGCGGAACGGTGAACGCGAGGTATTCGAAAAAGGGACGCTCGGGAAATTTTTCGGCGTGTTCCTTTAGACAACGAATCGCGTGGTCGGCGATGGCGATGCTCCCGTAATAATTTGCGCCCGGTTCGATGGGCGGAAGCTTTTCGTCATCGAGCCAATGAACTTTGGGACCGAAGTGTCGGTCTTGATCATCGACGCGATAGGAGTGATCGAAGCCATTCTCCAACGGCATTCCGTCGATGTGCCATTTTCCGGAATGATAGGAGCGATAACCGAGCGGTCGAAGAAAATCAGGCAGGAGCCGCGCCCAATTCTGCCGCACGCCCGAGCCGCCACCGCCCAGTCCGGGCAACGCGTCGCGATGAACTTGTTGCGCATAATAACCGGTCATCAACGCCGCGCGCGATGGCCAGCAACGCGCCGCGTTGTCGAATTGGGTGAAACGCAGACCGTTTTTCGCGAGCGCATCAAGATTGGGCGTATTAATTTCGCTACCGTAACAACCGAGGTCGGAGTAACCGAGGTCATCAGCCAGAATGAGAAGAATGTTTGGGTGCGGCGCTGATTTGCTTGCGGCATTGGCCGATGTGCCGAGGAATAAACCCAATGCGATTACGAAAATGAAACGAAGGTTCATAAAGTTGTGCGTGAAGAATCGTAGTCGTCGTGACGTTTGATGAAAATAAGTTTCGCGATCACCCATGCCGAGGGCGTCATCGGCTGCGCCTCGGACGAGCGCACTTCCCATCTTCATGGTTCCTCAATAATCCGGTTACGGTTTCACTAATTTTAAAATGGCGACCGTGTTCAGCATCGCTTTTGGAACAAACCCGCTGATCTCGACGTATTCGGGAACTTTGGTGCCGTCGGCGCTGCGTTCGGAACAATGGTCGTTGTCACCCCAGGGACCGAGGCCGTCGAGCGTCGGGACGGCGTCCCAAATCAAATTGCCGTCGCTCAAGCCGCCGCGTTCCTGGAGATTCACCGGGATTTTCAATTCGTCACCGGCTTGCTGCCAAAATCGGTAAAGTCGATCGGTTGCCTGGTTTCGCGGCCAGGGTCGGCTCTCGGATTGGATTTCAACGTTCACCCTGCAGACGAAACCATCCTGCGGGCTGCTCACCTCACCTGGGCCGGCGAGCGCGAGCAACGCGGCTTTTCCGTGCGCATACGCTTCTGGCGTAAAAGCCCGGAATTCTCCTTCAGCCACCGCTTCGTGCGGAACGCGATTCAACACCGTGCCGCCAGAAATGGTGCCAACGTTAAACGTGAGGTCGCGCGAATAATCGGTAAGCGCAGCGATTTGCGGCAGGAGGTGTCCGAGTTGCACGGCGGCGTTTGCCCCTTGCGGATGTTTGCCGCCAGCGTGCGCGCCGCGACCGTTCACCGTGACTCTCCAGGACGCCCGACCTTTGCGCGCCACCACCAACAAACGTTCGTTGCCCAGGCGCCCCTCGGCTTCGAAAACCAGCGCGGCCAAAGTCTGCGTGTCGAACCCGCTCCGGCAAATGTCGCCGAAGTCGGGCGAAAACATTTCTTCGGAGGAATTGAGGAAAAGTTTCCAGGTGATGTCTTCGAACACGGCTGGCGCATGCGATTGCAGAGCGCGTAAAACGAGCCATATCATCACCGTGCCGCCTTTGATGTCTTGTGTGCCGGGGCCGTAAGCGTGGTCGCCTTCCACCCGCCAATGAAAATTATTTCGCGCCTCTTCTTCCGGCGGGAAAACGGTGTCGAGATGCGAAACCATCGCCACGCTGCGAGAGGATTTTCCCTTGCGCGTAAGAACGAGATGCCTTCCAAAGTTCGGATTCGTAGATGGAACGAATTCAGCCGTGAAACCCAGTGGCGCAAAAGTTTCCGCCGTGAAATGCCCGAGACGATTCACGCCCTCGGGATGGAGCGACCAACTGTTGATGCCGACCATTTTTCGGAGCAATTCCAGTGCGGCGGGCTTTTCCTTTTCTAAAAATTTTTCGAGTGAATCGACGTTCAGCATCGCGAAGCATTTATTGGAAGCTGCGTTGGGAAGCGAGGACTAAAAAGCCGCCACTAAAAATTAAGAA
Source organism: Limisphaerales bacterium (assembly GCA_046593365.1). Taxonomy (GTDB): domain Bacteria; phylum Verrucomicrobiota; class Verrucomicrobiia; order Limisphaerales; family CANJXF01; genus CANJXF01. Next base: position 1,562 of record JBKJOA010000342.1, on the reverse strand, counting down.
CTAAGCCCGAACTCCGAAGTTGAAACGTCATATGAGAACGAAGATGGGAGCGCACGCCTCTGGCGTGTGGTTTTCGGTGTCGCGCCGGAAACTTCGTTCCACATTATTTTTCTCGGAAACACCGGAAAGTTAGTTTGACGAAAGTTCGGACGCGACGTCCGAACTCGCACGCTGAACGCGCGCTCTCCCATTTCAACTTCGGACTTCAGGCTAAAAGGACGTCAGCGCCGGCAGGAACGGCGATATTCAAGGGCAAACCCTCGCCTGGCCCGGCACTCGGCTTTTGTTCCGGCGAATTGCCTCATTGTAAGACGACTTTTATGAACGGGAACTTTCGCATCTATCTGTCTGGCCTTGAATCTGCTAAAGCGCGCACGTTGAACCCGTTTTTACATGTGATAAATTTCGCGCCCCAAAAATGGGCATTGGTAATGTTACTTTGCTTGACATCAGGGCCTCTCTTATGCTTTTATCGCGCCATTGCTGATGAATCGGGCGGGGCAAGAACTCGGGTGTTACGGACGAGTCTTTTAACCATGTTTCCACGAAGCCTTTGAATTTAATCACTAATCGTTGCCGCAGGGTTGTTCATCAATCGGCAACTTAAACAGGGCGGAACGAAATTTTTATGAAACGAATTTTGAAGAACAAGAGGAACGGAATCATGGCGGTCAGATCGTCGACCGGACGTGGCTTCGGGCGGCTGTTCGGCGCATTTGGGGTCCGATCTGGCTTTGACAAAAGTATTATGCGCACATTTGTAATTTTGCTTTCTTTGCTTTGTCCAATAATAGCGATGGGTGCAGGCTCTACGACTGTTACTAACATTAGCGTTGCTGCCCAATCCGGAACGGCAACCTACGGCACTGCTGGTAGCTCAGTCTCTTTTCTTGTGACCACATCTGGCAGCCAAACCGGTGGGCCTGAAAATGCAACAACTTGGGTTTCGGGTGGGTTGCCCGCTGGGGTAACTGCGAGCACAAACATCACATCCCGAAATGGGGGCTGGTCAAATGCTATCTCAATTACAATAACAAACACGGCTTCTGTAGCTGCCGGAAGCTATACGTTGACATTTTCTTCCGTCGGGAATGTCGGCGGCACGGTGACTGCAAACGCCACCCTCACCATCAGCAAGAAGTCCGTAACAATTACCGGGGTGACAGCGGCAGGCAAGACTTACGATGGCACAACCACGGCGAGCTTGAGCGGCGGAGCGGTATCTGGAGCGGTCAGTCCAGATGTGGTTTCTGTGGTGGCCGGGTCAGGAACATTTGCGAGTAGAAATGTTGGCGGTCAGGCGGTGACGGCAACAGGTTATTCGATTAGCGGCACCAACGTGAGCAACTACACTTTGTCGGCGCAACCGACCGTGGCCAATGCCAGCATCACCGCCAGGGCTTTGGCGGTCACAGCACCCACGATAGCGTCGAAGGTTTACAATGGCTTGACCACGGCTGGGGCGGTAACGGTGGGAACACTCTCAGGCTTTGTTTCCGGTGAAACCGTGACGGCGACGGCAACAGCGGCGGCGTATTCGAGCGCCAACGTAGGTTCTTACG
>JBKJOA010000278.1:0-5782 GCA_046593365.1 Limisphaerales bacterium | reverse complement strand
GGCCATCACCGCTGGCAGCATCCGCGTTCAAGTTCCAGAGAGCCAGTCCGCCGACGCACGCGCCCTGATCGAATCCACCGTCAACGCCCAGCCTGCTTCTGAGTCGGACGAGTCCTCTCCATCCGATTTGTGAATACTGAAAAGGCTTGCCACCTGCCGAAAACAGGTACAGTGTCGTCGACAATGAACCAGCCGCAAAACCAATTCTCCGGCTGCGCGCGGAGCGTCAAAAGCAAATTCCAATCAATTAAAACAACCAACTTTATAGTATGAAGAAAGAACTCGCAAGCCTCCGATCTGGTCTCCTCACCCTCGGGCTGTTAGCCGCCTCGTGCCTCAGTGGCAGCTCCCAATCCATCACTCCCGTCTGGGAATATCTGGTGAACCACCAACCCACGCCCATCCCGATTCTCACCAACTCCACACCGTGGGTCGAAGATCTCGACAATGGTGACGGCAAAACGCTGATGGACACCATTGGCCCGTTGCGCCGCTATGATGCCAACCGACTTGTTCTCGGCGTCCGGGAAAACGGGATTGACGAAACCGCACCGATGACACCCGCCCAAGCTGCTCTTGCGGCGGCGTATCCGGACCGCTCACTCATCTGGATTAACCCGACCAATGGCCAACCTCTGGGCCTCGCGATCACGATTGGACTTACTCCGGTGCCGCTCACGGCCGAAATCGTAGCCCTTGGCGGCAATACAACGCAATTTTACTGGAGCTTTGATGTTTCGGCGGACGGCTACGTCTATACCGGATACAAGAACCAGATCATCCGCTATGCTCCGAATGGTTCGGGCGGAATCTCACCCACGCCCACAGTGGTTTTCACGATGGACGGCAACACTGCGACCAATGGCGGCGGTATTTCCGTAGGGCAACTCACTGGGTATCGCTGGCAGCACGTACGCGTGCAGGGGGCGGGAACGAACACGATCATTTTCGCCGGTGGTGGTGGCGGTCGCGGTGCCTGGATGCTAACGACTGCTGACGGTACCAACTTCACGGCCGGACTCCACATGAACGGCGGTTTCGGCAACGCGGCGGGCGGCATCAGCCACCTGATCCCGAGTCGCGAAACTGGAGGCGACTACTGGTTTTTCGGCGGCAGTTATCCGAACAACAGCAGCGGTGCCGATACGAAATTGGCCCGCGCGTCAGGAACGCCTGCGCCTTGGCCGGCCACCTTCGGCGGCAGCCCCGGTTGGAACTCCGAGTCGGATCCGAACACCAACGCCCTCTCGCGTTACACCGCCAACTTCAGCCTCAGCGCGGACGCGCATGCCGACCTCGACTTCGTTGTTCACTACAGCGCGCCGGCGTATAATCACTCTGCCGTGGGCGGCTACAAGCCCGGCTGGCTGGCGCTCCATAACGTCACCAACGGCGCGTTCATCGCCGCGCACGAACTCTGCGTTACGGAAGCTGACGAGTTGCTGACACTCGATAACGCGTCCCTTTTCGTTGGTGGCATCGGTGCCGTTTCGATCTCACCACTGGCGGACGGCACTGCCGAGGTGCTCTGGAGCGGTGGCATCTATGGTTACGGTCGCTATATCGTTGGCTCACCGCGCTACACGCGCGCCGCCAGCATGACCAAAAACATCCAACCGTTGTGGGAACAACTGCAGGGGCAACCCAGCCTGAAACTGCCGATCATTGACACAGACGTCAACGCCAACCCGGTGCCGAGCACCGGATCTTCAGTGATGCATGTATTCACAGGGTTCAAGAAATACGATGCGAGCCGATTCCTGCTCGGCATCCGCGATAACGGCATCAATGAAACAGTGGCCCACAACACCAACCTCGCCACTGCTTATCCCGACCGTTCCTTGCATTGGATCAGTGCCGATACCGGCGCACCGCTCGGCACCGCCCTCGTCGTCAGCTATCCGGCGGGTACCGTCGGCGATGACAACCATTTGAACATGGCGTTCGGCGTTGACAGCGCTGGTGTCCTTTATGTCGGCGTCGGGGACACCATCCGACGTTACGCTCCGAGTGGCAGCGGTTTTGCCGCGCCCACTGTGGCCTTTACCGCGCCGGGTGGCACGCCGCAGCCCGCGAAAATTCAGTTCTCTGAATTCCGCGTCAGCGGCAGCGGCGCCAGCACCGTCATTGTCGTGGGCAACCGCGACTGGTATGGCGACGTGGATCGCATTCTGACCACCTCCGACGGCCTGACTTACACGGAAGCCACCGCCATCCCGACCGGGTTCGGCACCGGCGGCGGCGGCATCAGTTCGGTTCTGCCTGACCCGGCGCTGGCGGGTGACAACGTCGTTTTCCGCACGAGCTATCCCTCGACCAGCAACGGAGTTGATACGCGGATGCATCGTCGTCGGCAAGCGGGTGGCGTTGGTTTGTTCAACGCCGACGTCTTCAATGCGGAAGCCGTCACGAGTGCGGGCATCACGAACAGCGTGGATGTCATTTACCGCACGTTGTTTCTTACGGACGCGCAATCCCTCCCTGGCTTGGACTACGTGGTAGGTTACAGCACCCCAAGCTTCCGGACCTTTGACAACCCCGGGGTTCAGGCTGCGATCAAAGGCAGTTCGCCGGATCCCATGCCCTACCAACCCGGCTGGCTCGCGATCCATGACCAAAACACCGGCGAGGTTCGCGGCCTGCGCAAGCTCAACGTGACCGAAGCCTTGAACGTCATCCCGACCACCACTTCGCCACCCATCGACTTCTACACGGGTTGGTTTGTTTATGCCCTCCCGCAGGGTGGGGTGGAGTTGTATCCGGTGTTGAACAGCGCCAGCGAAGTCGCGGGTGTGGAAATCCTTTGGTGGAGTGCCACCTACGGCTACGGACGCTACTACATTGACACCGCTCCGCTCCCGGCCAGCAGCGGGCTTCGCGCGAGCATCGTGAACGGCAAACTCCAGCTCGACTGGAATGGAATCGCGGCAGTCCAGGCCGCCAGCGCTGTGGAAGGACCTTACGAAACCATCTCGGGTGCGTGTTCGGGTCCCTACACCTACAACGGAGCGGCTCCGAAGTACTTCCGTCTCCGTCTCCAGTAAGCTCGGTATTTGAACATGGAAGGCCGGGGGTGGTAACCCTTGTCATTACCCACAATTTTCTGAGCTTGTTTAGTTTTCCGAGTGGAGGTTTATTGAGCGTGTAGGCGTTGCTGCGGCGCGCCGAATCGGTTCCTCACCGGTCGGCTTATGTGCACAACCCTGCAATCGCCCGCGCTGTGGGCGCAACACGAGTTTGCCTTCGCCCCGTTGGGCGATCAACTGCGAACCAAACGTCATCATTGCCATCGCCCGACTGGGAGGCTTTCTGGCACGCAAACACGATGGGATGCCCGGTTGGCAAACCATCTGGCGCGGCTGGCAACGCCACCTCTGGATGTCCCAAGGAGTAGAAAGCCTAATCCAACCTCGAAAATTATGTGGGTAATGACAAGCCATTGATGGCTGGGCTATCATCGAGAATGAACCTGTTTTTTGTGGCGTATCTAATGTGCATGAAAATAGCCCAGTGCTTTAGCGCTGGGTAAACCGGTTAAATAAAGCAATCCAGTCCCATCAGGGACGAAAGAAATGGCCTCCGAATCGGTTACAGCGATTGGAGCGATTCAGTCTCGCACATGCAATGTGATTCCAACGGAATACGGAACGCGGAACGGGGAATTCGGCCACAAGCCGAACGGTACTCCGAAACGAAAACTCCAAGGAACGAGCAATCATCTTTTGAGTTTTTTTAGTTTGAACGTCCATGAATGAGATTGCAAAGGACTGAGGCAAGGGCTTTTATTCGATGCAGTTTGTAACGTGAAAAGCTCCCCAAAAAACATTCTCCGCCGGTTGGAAAAACTTTTACCGCGCGGCGAACTCACCTTCTCCCCTGAAGTTTGCCAAAAAAATTCCGGCGACAAATGGTTCGCCTCCCATTTGCCTGACGCAGTCGCTTTGCCACGCAGCACTGAATCCGTCTCAACCATTTTAAAATTCGCCAACCGGCACAAAATTCCGGTCACGGCGCGCGGCGCTGGCTTTGGTTACGTGGGCGGCTGTGTTCCGGTGCGCGGCGGGATTGCTCTTTCCCTCGCGCGCATGAATCGCATCAAGGAAATTCATTCCGGCGATTTTGTCGCAGTGGTCGAACCGGGGGTAATCACCAAAACGTTGCAGGACGAGGCGGAGCGAAAACATCTTTACTACCCGCCCGATCCCGCGAGCCTCGCGGATTGCAGTCTTGGCGGAAACATCGCGACGAATGCCGGCGGCCCGCGCTGTTTGAAATATGGGGTGACGCGTGACTACCTCCTCGGCGTGGAAACAGTTCTGGCCGATGGAACCGTGGTTCGCCTCGGTAGCCGGACGCATAAAAATAAAACGGGTTTTGAAATCGCGCGCCTGTTCGTCGGCTCCGAAGGAATGTTGGGCATTGTCACTGAAGCTACTTTGAAACTGCTGCCGCTGCCGCCCTTTCGTGCCTGCCTCGCGGTTGGTTTTGATTCAATGAAATCCGCGACGAAAACGATCACCGGAATTTTTCGCGCCGGTTTTCTCCCGTGCGCTTTGGAAATCGCCGACGATTTCACGCTTGCTGCGGCACGCAAACGCACTGGAAGCAAACGCCTCGATGGTTGTCATGCCTTGATCATCGTGGAGTTGGACGGACAGGAGAAATCGGTTCGCAGTGAAATTCGGGACCTGGAAAAAATTGTGCAGCAACAGGAACCTGTTTTCGTGCAATGCGCTCTGGGCTCCAAAGAAACGGAATTGATCTGGCAATTGCGACGGGAATTCTCCTTCTCGCTGCGCGACACGGGTTTGATCAAACTTAATCAGGACATCGTGGTCCCCCGGGGGCGGCTGGAGGATTTATTTCGCTTCACCGCAGCGTTGCAAAAAAAACATGGCATCGCCCTCGCCTGCTTCGGTCATGCCGGAGATGGCAACATCCATTGCAACGTGATGTACGACGACCAGCTTCCCAACATAGTCGCGCGCAGCGAAAAAGTTCTCGACGAACTCTTCGCACAGGTTCTCGCCTGGAACGGCGTGATCACCGGGGAGCACGGAATCGGGCTGGCGAAAAAACGTTGGTGGCCGCTGGCGGTTTCATCAGAAGTGCGCGCACTGCATCGGACGATTAAGAAAGCGCTTGATCCAAAAGACATTTTGAATCCAGGCAAATTCGTGGAGGGGCGGTAGGGAGGTTACTCACCGATTTTAAAGTAAAAAAAGCTGCTGATTTCTCAGCAGCTTTTGCAAAAATTTCCGAACAATTTAGCGTCGGTCGCGATATCCACCGCCACCGCCGCCACCACGACGTTCGCCGCCGCCGCCCCCACCCCCGCCTCGATATCCGCCGCCACCGCCACCCCCGCCCGGAGGACGATCTTCTCGTGGGCGCGCTTCGTTGACCGTTAAAGGACGGCCTTGAAAATCTTTTTGATGAAACATGGAGACGGCTTTGTCAGCGTCGTCTTTTGAAGCCATTTCGATGAAGGCAAAACCGCGTGACCTTCCGGTCGTGCGATCTTGCATGATATTGACAGAGAGGACGGCTCCCGCCTGGGAAAAGTGGTCCTGTAAGTCGTTTTCTGTTGCGGTGAACGTGAGGTTTCCGACGAATAGTTTAGCTGACATATGAACTTTTTTGACTTGTATTTATTTGACTTAGCGAGTGGTTACGAGTCGTAGGCAACCGGCTCAATTCCATTTTGGAATGGCAAAACACTAGGCTTAAAAAGCGGCCAGGCAAACAAATAAAGCATAGGGGAAACTCTGATTTTCACCAC